>JAGVXJ010000082.1 GCA_018303895.1 Candidatus Pacearchaeota archaeon | reverse complement strand
TTTCGATGCAGAATATTTTGGAACTGACTGCAACATAAAGTGAACATGGTCTTCATCAAAACCTAATGTTTCAAATTTAATGTAATATCTTTTTTCAATCTCCAAACAAATTTCTTTTATTGTATTCAGATATTTCTCCTCGAGAAACAAATCTTTTCTGTATTTTATACAGAAAACAAAATGATACTTTATTTTGAAAACTTTATGATTTGCTTTGTTCAACTCATCTTCCATGCCTAAACAAAACCAAGTAGATTTTATTTATTTGTTGGTTTTGTCCCCACAGCAAGCTGTGGGGTATACTTCGTAATTAACATTGAAAACGATTTGTTAATAATCAGTTTAAGGAACTTAAGTATAAAAATCTGCTGTCTTAAAATTGAGGTCCGTAACTAAACTGAGTGTGATTCATTCCATCTATATTTCTAAATTTTACTTCCAATCCCCCAAAATCAATCACTCCGTCGCCAGTTAAATCAAAAAAACTATTTTCTCTTTCAGGAGAATTTAAATCTCTTTCAAAGTCAGAATCAAAAGGGGAGAGAGGTTTGTTGTTAAGTCCATATAATTCTCTCATCAATAAGCGAGGATTGAATCCTTTCCCCTCATTTTCGAGATAACGAGTCATCCAATCTGTGGAAAGCTCATTTTTTGGTAATCTTAATTCGCACACTCTTGAATTTCTTATTTTCTCTTCTTCATCTTTATGTCCGCAATATCCTAGGATATAATTACATGCAAAATTTCCCAAAAAAGCAAAGAGTGCTAAACCCCCCATTGATAAATAAAAAGGATTTAACCCACTTTTTAATTTTTCTCCAAGAGATTGTTTTTTCTCGTCCATGAGTTTATTAAAAAATTCAACTATAAAAATATTTGTATTTAAAATTAGCCAAAAAATTTCTTAAACCAACTGAAAATTTTTTCAAGTAAATTACTACTTACACATTTATCAGAAATACAAACATCACTATTGCATTCAAAATTATTTTCACAAACAGAATCTTCCGACTGCTGAAGCATTAATGTTTTATTAACAGAACAATAATTTCCGTTCATTCTTAGCCCGATTAATTCACACTCATTTCCCGACGGGCACTCAAAAAATTCACATGAAGGAAAAACTCGAAACAATTGTCCCATCTGAACAAACTTTCAAATCTTTACTGCATGAATTATTATTCTCTTCGACAAAAGCACAAGACTGAAATTCGCAGTTTGGACCAATTCTTCCGACGACAGAACCATCAGAACAAATTTTAGCATCGTCTGTGCACACTGATTTTTCTACACTGCTATTACCGCTATTAACAAAACTTACACCATTATTTTTATACTCAACAACATATTTAACATTGTTGTAATCAAAGAAATTAATCACAAGTTCATCCTGATTAAAGTTGGAAAGTTTCAGATAAAATATCTCGGAAATTTCAGCTTCACATAAGTCATTATTAGAATCGTGATACAGATATAAGTCTACTTGTGAAGGAGAAGTTTTAATTAGTTCTCCATCCCATAGAACATTCAATTCGTGATTTTGACAACCTCCACTATAACTAACACTCAAAAGCAGATAATCTCCGGAAATAGAAATACCCTCTAATTCAAAATTATCTTTTAATTCAACTGAATCTGAAATAATCAAATCTATTGGAGTACCAATTAAGTTTGTAGTCGAACTTTCTAATTCATCGCTTTCTTCATTAAGAGCATACACCGCAGTTAATCCTAAAACAAGGATTAAAAACACTGAAAAGAGTATTTTTGTTTTCATCTTAAATTTTTAAGAAATAACAGGGTTATAAACGTGTCGAAGACTTCGAATGAAATTGAACCAATCACAAATTTAGAATTTTAAAATTAATTTATTTTTTGATTTCATTTTTATGTAATCTGAATAGTTTTACTATTTAGTTTCAAGTCAATTCCCTCAAAAGAAACTGAAGTTTTTGGAGAGATTAATAAATTTTTTCCAGCAGGCATTTGAATAGTATACGAAATTATTTGCTTCTTATTTGAAGCAAGATTAAATTCCCAAGAAACATCTGTTATTTTAGGACCTGCTCCATACTCTTCACCAAGATAGCTAACCTTCTCCTTATTTGGTTTGATTAGATAATTTATTTTAAAATCGCCTTCAATCGGTTCAGTAATTTTAATTATTTTAGTCCTATTATTTTTATTTGTTACCTCTATATTTGTTCTGATTAAACCAGAAGCATCAACAGAATAAGATTTAGAAACATAAACTCCTGATTGATTTACTACAGACAAAGTATAAGGTTTTACTTTTGAAATTTTTGTGTCAGGTATGAACCCTATTTCAGTTTGAGAACATCCATAAATTTGATTTAGATTAATATAATTCTTGTTACCAATATGCCCATTATCATTATAATATCCTTTGCGGATGCTATTACAATATGGATAATTACCTGGAAGAGAATTAAGAATAATTGCATTGTCTTTATGTCCGTTAGTGGTATCTGCAAAAGTGTATTTGTTATCTCCAGGAAGTTTTACTGCGTTCCATTTATGATTGTCACTCATTACGGTAAAAACCTCATTTTTCATATATCCTGCTTTTCTTAAAAGAGTTGTCAAAGCAACACTATAGTCGGTGCATGTTCCTGTTTTAATTATATTCAAACTTACATGAGCAGGCCAGTCATAATTTTTGCAAGAATTTTTGCTCATATCAGTATCAGATTCCCAATGATATGCGGAAAAAAAATCACTTGGTTCTTCACAAACAAGTTTTTTAGCATTTTCAGTAAAAACACCGGGAATATCTGAACCCGGACTTTTACATTCTCCAAAAAAAGATTCTTCCGTTTCACTATCAATACATCCTTGGTTAGTAGTAGAACTACAACACCATTTAGGAGAAAAATAATTATTCATATAAACCCCCTCTTCACCTAAAGATTTTATCAAATATAATCCCATACATCTTTTATTGTTCGAATTAGAATTTGCTCTGGCAAAACTACATGCACTTAGTTTACCTCTTATCCAAGGATTAGGAACATTTCCTGAACAGCACATAGTTGCATCTTTCAGAATATAATCTATGCTTGGATTACAAACTTCAAAAAGATTACACGAAGGAATATCTCCTCTCTGCAAACAGTATCTAATGGAGAATAAAAAGTAGAATGAGAAGAATCACACCTTCCAAGTGCACCACAATCCCGAGGGCAATTAACTGAATTTTCAAGATAATTTGATTCATCTTCACAAATACCATTTCCACAAACATTTGCAACCCAAGGATTTCCATTTCTATCAACACATTTTCCTAATTCGCAAAAACCTCCAGTCAACGAAGGACAATCATAATCCATGCCATAGGGAAGATCCTCAGAAGGAGAGCAGTAAGTCTCATGTAAAACGCTCTGACTAGCACAATTATCAGGAGAATATTGAATAGAATTATCATTATTAATAATAATAAAAGACCGAACTCCAGCCACAAAAGGATTATTTCCATCGGTGTCTCTACATTTTTTACAAGCCCCATCACCATCAATTATTCCTAATGGGCAGGGGAAAAGAGCATTAAGATATTTTTGATCATTGTAACAAGAATATTCATAAATTCCACCTTCAACACCATTACCTGAATAAGAACCGTAGTCAGAATAAATAATTCCATTAAATTTAACCCCTCCTTTTATATATGGAAAATTCCCCCCATCAGAATCTATGCAAGCCAGATTTGAATTAGCCAATCTTGGCACAATTTTTTTAACAGCTTCCCCGGTTATTTTTTCAGAATAATTTTGATAAATTAAAAAAATTCCTCCAAATAAAATAATCAAAGATAAAAAAATAACCAAATACAATTTAAATTTTTTATTTCCTCTTTTTTGTTTCACCATTTTTTTATTTTTATTGATTAATCTCTTCTCTCAAACATTTTACTTCTTTGCATAAATCTTCTTAGCCAAGTACCAAAACAAGCTACCTCATCAATGTAAGCTAATTTAAAATTCTCAAAAGCATTTTCCTCATTAGATTTATTTGGGTCTATGCTATATGCTGGACTCATCCACGCTTCGTCAGAATCGGGATGGGGTAAAACCCAGATCAGATTTTTCCCCTCGAAAAACCTACCCGAAACATACGGAGAACCTTCTGCATCGAACATTCTCTTTCTATTCATTGAACGATAACCAAGATTCATCATATAAAAACTTTTATGTTTTAAAATTTTACTTTATGCGAAGCGACTGCATCGGCGAGCATTTTTGGAAAGCTTGTTAGAACCTTACCTTCACAACTTCACGTTCCGAACGAATTTATTTGTTCGCAATGGAAAAGATTAGAATTTGACTTTAATATTTTCTCTTTCAGCAGGAGCAATCTTAATGTATTCTTTTTCTTTTCTTCCATACATTCCAGCAAAGAATTTTCCAGGAAGAGTTGTGCAAAGTGTGTTATAACTTAAAATGCTGTCGTTGTAATATTGTCGTGAATAAGCAACTTTGTCTTCTGTTGACGCTAATTCTTCCTGCAGTTTAGAGAAGTTTTCATTAGCTTTAAGATTAGGATAATTTTCAGCAATAGCAAATAATCTTCCAAGAGCATTTTCCAAAACTCCATCAGCCTTAACTTTTTTAACGAGGTCTTTTGCCCCAACCAAAGCCTTTCTTGCATCGGTAACTTCTTTCATAATTCCCGCTTCGTGTTTCGCATAACCCTTAACAGTCTCGATTAAATTAGGAATCAAATCAGCTCTTCGTTTCAACTGAACATCAATCTGCGACAGAGAATTATCAATTCTATTCGACAAAACAGCAAACCGATTATAATAAATGAAAAGTGCAATTAGAACTACTGCAACCAATGCAATCAGCAACCAAAATATCCATAACATAAAATATTAAGAAAAAGAATGTTTATAAAACTTTTGAGATTATTTAGACTTAACTTTTGCTTCAGCCCTTCTTATTAATTCTTCAAACTTTTTATCATCTTCCATACATTTATTCAATAAAGCCACGGCTGTTTCCGAATTAACATTATCCAAATAAAAATCTGCAC
>JAGVXJ010000081.1 GCA_018303895.1 Candidatus Pacearchaeota archaeon | reverse complement strand
ATTATTTGTTTTATGCTTACAAGAAAAGAGATTTTAATCTGGCGAATTCATATAACTGGTTTGTTAAAAATGTGAACAAATTCTTATCTTTACCGAGGGAGAAGAGGAATGAAACTTATGTGGGATTTTGCTTTTTGCACGGAATAGAAGTCCTTATTATTCTTTTATTTCTAACAATCTTCTCAAAATCTTTCTTCTTTATTTTTATCGGTTTTTCTCTGCATTTCTTATTTGATTATTTTTCAGAATCTTTTTCAATGGATCGCATAGACAAATTTTCTGTTATTCATGATTTTAAACAACTTAAAAATTTGAAATTTATCGAAGATGTCACAGAAAGATAATTCAGAAAAAGTGGACAAAGGACTTAGACTATTAGTTAAAACTTCTTTTGTTGTGTTTGTTGGAATTTTTATTTCAAAATTATTTGCATATGTTTATAGAATAATCATCGCAAGATATTATGGGCCAGAAATTTACGGGCTGTTTTCTCTTGCAGTTATGATTGTAAGTTGGATCGTCGCGATTTCTCTTTTTGGTTTAACAAACGGACTTCTAAGATTTATTCCGCTTTACCGAGGGAAAAAGCAATTTAATAAAATTAAGCATCTAATAAAATTCTCCGCAATAACGCTCCTTTTTTTGAGTATCTTCTCTGCAGCAATGCTTTTTTTATTTTCAGAATTTATTTCAATTAATTTATTTCATGATTCGGATCTGATAATTTTCTTGAAAATTTTTAGTTTTTTAATTCCTTTTGTTATCTTTTCAAGTTTATACCTCGAAATTCTAAGAGCATTTGAAGAAATCTCTTGGTATTCTTTTATTTTTAACATTCTCCAAAATGTTTCAAGGATAATATTTCTTCTTTTGTTTATTCTTTTGGGAATTCAAACAAATGGAATAATTTTCTCTTACTTTTTATCTTTTTTTGCAATGTTTTTAGTATCTTATTTTGTTTGCAAGTATAAATTTTCTAAGTTTTTTGAGAAGTCCAATTTAAACAAAAAAGCCAAATCAGAAATCAACAAAAAATTTGTTTCTTATTCCTGGCCTATAATGTTTTCTTCTGTTCTTGGGAGCATCTTTTTTTGGTTGGATTCTTTTTTGATTGGGTATTTTCTTGGAGCAACAGAAGTAGGTATCTATAACGCCGCTGTCCCGATTGTTCTTTTACTTGGTTTTGCTCCAGAAATTTTTATGCAACTATTTTTCCCCTTGATAACTAAAGAATTTTCTAAAAAGAATTTATCGACGATAAATGAATTAAGCAAGCAAGTTGGAAAATGGATATTCCTCATAAATCTTCCGCTATTTTTTATTATGTTAATTTTTCCTGGGGTAATAATTAAAATCCTCTTCGGAGAATCATATCTCTTGGCAGAAAATTCATTGAGAATTTTATCCATAGGATATTTTATTTCAAGATCTCTTGTAATCTCAAATCAGCTTATTTTAATAACGGGAAAATCCAGATTATTTTTGGTGAATATAATTCTTTCATTGGGGATTAATTTTCTCCTTAATATCCTTCTGATTCCAAAATATGGAATAAGCGGGGCAGCGATGTCCACAACGATTGTTCTGGTCGCTTCTGCAATTGTTTTTGTATGGCAGGCAAAACATTATACTTCGATTATCCCCCTAAAAAGAAAAATGATACGAATCTTCTTTGTATCAATAATTCCCTTGCTCTTATTATTTTCCATAAAAAAAATTGTTCCAATTAATTATGTCAGTTTCTTCTTGCTAGGCTTTTTCTTTATACTGTCCTATTTGATTTTGATATTCATGACTGGTTGTTTAGACAAAAATGATTTTATGATTTTAAAAAGTTTGAGGAAAAGAGTCTCCGAAAAAAATAATTATGAAAAAAATAAGGATCATCCCCCGTCTGGATATTAAAGGACCAAATGTAATAAAAGGAATTCACCTTGAAGGATTGAGAGTTGTTGGAAAACCCATAGAATTAGCCAAGAAATATTATGAACAAGGGGCGGATGAAATATTGTACATGGATGTTGTGGCGAGCTTGTATG
The DNA here is from genome assembly GCA_018303895.1 of Candidatus Pacearchaeota archaeon. GTDB lineage: Archaea > Nanobdellota > Nanobdellia > Pacearchaeales > GW2011-AR1 > CABMGN01. Next base: position 3,838 of record JAGVXJ010000081.1, on the reverse strand, counting down.
ATCGCGAAAGTATTTTAGAAATAATAAAAGAAACAACTTCAAAAGGTGTTTTTATTCCAATCACCGTCGGAGGAGGCGTAAGGAAATTAGAAGATATAAAAAATATTCTTCGTGCAGGTGCGGATAAGGTCGCAATCAATACCGCTGCAGTTAAGAATCCCGAGTTCATAAGGCAAGCTGCAGAAAAATTTGGAAGTCAATGTATAGTGGGGTCTATTGAAGCAAAGAAAAAAGAAATTGGGTGGGAAATTTATATTGAGAATGGAAGAGAAAAAACAGGAATTGATGCAATTGAATGGGCAAAAAAATTAGTTGAATTAGGAGCAGGAGAACTATTAGTCACTTCTATAGACAAAGAAGGGACAGAAGAAGGTTATGAATATGATTTAATTGAAAAAATTGTTTCAGAAGTTTCGGTTCCAGTAATTGCATGTGGGGGGGCAGGGAAGGTACAAGATATTGAAAATTGTCTGAAAAGAACAAAATGCGACGCTGTTTCAATGGCCTCTGTTCTTCATTACAATTCTGAATCAGTTGAAAATATAAAAAATTATCTTGATAAAAAAAATTTTCCAGTAAGATTAAATTATAAAACAGAGGATATTATCCCTTCTGAAAAAAATAAAAAAATGATTTCAATAATTGATTATGAATTAGGTAATCTGTTTAGTGTAACCAAAGGTTTTGAAAAATTAGGATGTTCTGTAAAAATTATTAACAAACCCCCGGAAATTATAAACGCAGATTTTCTTGTTTTGCCAGGTGTTGGGGCGTTTAGCGAGGGGATGAATAATTTAAAAGAAAAAAATTTAATTGAACCAATAAAAAAATATGTCAATTCGGGAAAGCCATTCTTAGGTATTTGTTTAGGAGCTCAGTTGCTCTTAAGTGAAAGTGAAGAATTTGGTAAACATCTTGGGTTGGATATAATCCAAGGAAAAGTTGTTCAATTTAGGATTCCCAAAAAGGAAGAGAAAAACTATCGGATTCCCCATATCGGATGGAATTCAATTTTAAAAAACAAAAAAAATGTTTTATTAGAAAATATCCAAGATAATTCTGAATTTTATTTTGTTCATTCTTTTTATTTGGTTCCTGAAGATAAAAAAAATATCCTTGCTAAAACAGACTATTATGGGGAAGAATTTTGTTCTATTCTTAATAAAGGAAATGTTTATGGAGTTCAATTTCATCCAGAAAAAAGTGGGGAAATAGGTTTAAAAATATTAAATAATTTTTTGAGATTAAAAGAAAAATTAGAAGCATATTATGGATTACCTTCAGAAGTTAAATTTTGTAAAAAATGTGTAATCTCTAATCAAAGACCAAATACTACTGTTGAATTTAAATCTGGAAAAGATGAGAAAAAAATGACAACGGGATTTAATGAGCAGGGAGTTTGCAGTGGGTGTGTATATTCCGAAATAAAAGATAAAACTATCAATTGGGAAGAAAGAGAAAGAGAGTTAAAAAAATTATGCGATAAATTTAGAAGTTCTGATGGTTCTTATGATTGCATCATTCCTGGAAGTGGGGGAAAAGATAGTGGATTTACCGCGCATGTTTTAAAATATAAATACAATATGCATCCATTGACCGTGACCTGGGCACCCCATAAATATACAGATATTGGTTTCAAAAATTTTCAATCCTGGATTCATTCTGGTTTTGATAATATTCTTTTTACCCCTAATGGAAAGGTCCATAGGTTATTAACTCGATTAGCATTCACCAATCTTTTAAATCCCTTCCAACCATTTGTTATTGGACAGAAAATAATCGGTCCTCGATTTGCGAGCATGTATAATATTAAACTTGTTTTTTATGGGGAAAATCCTGCTGAATATGGTGGAAAGATTGAGAGCAATTTTAAACCTACAATGGATCTTGATTTTTTCTCTGAACCCGATATTGAAAAAATAAAATTAGGGGGAGTTTATGTAAAGGATTTAATAGAAAAATATTCTGTTTCAAGGAGTGAACTTCAACCGTATCTCCCCCCCAGAAAAGAAGATCTGAAAGGCATAGAAGTGCATTATCTAGGATATTATCTTAAATGGGACCCTCAGGAAATTTATTATTACTCGTCAAAGCATACCGGATTTGAACCGAATGTAGAAAGGACAGAAGGGAGTTATTCAAAATATTCCGGGATTGATGACCAGATAGACCCTTTTCATTATTACACTACTCTGATCAAATTTGGACTTGGAAGAGCATCTTATGATGCTGCGCAAGAAATAAGAAATAAAAAAATAACGCGAGAAGAGGGGGTAGCATTAGTGAATAAATTTGATCAAGAATTCCCTAAGAAATATTTCAAATCATTTTTAGAATACATCGGAATTAGTGAAGAAGAATTTTGGGAAACCGTTGACAAATTTAGATCCCCTCACTTATGGAAAAAAGAAAACGGAGTTTGGAAATTAAGGAATGTAATTTCTAATTAATCTTTCTTTTCGTAATGTCTCGAACCTCTAAATGTTGTTGTCTTTCCGGAATATAAATCTGCGAATTGTTCTATCAACTGTTTTGCTTTTTGCATATCCCGGTCTGTATGTTTGTGATGGTCCAAAATTAACTCTGTATTTAATTCTAATAAATTCCAATACGCTTCTTCTTCGGGGATATCCATAAAATTAATCATCATCAAATCGGAATTTTTAAATCTTTCAAAAAAATCTTTAGGTCCTTTGATTTTTCCCAATTCAATTGCTTTATAGTACAAATCAGAACCTGGGTAAGGCGTGACTGGGCGAATTGTTCTTCGTTGGTCATAAGTATTATATTTCTTGATTAATTCAACATTTTTTTTAAGTGTCTCTGGGGTATCTCCAAGATTATTCCAAATGAAATTTAATCCAATTCCAATTTTTCCGACTTTTCTAACCGCTTCAAGTGCTTTTATATTCTGTTCAACAGTAGCATTTTTGTTCATTAATCTCAGCACCTCATCGTTGCTTGATTCAAAACCAAAATTAATCAATTGGCATCCGCATCGTTTAAGAATTTCTATAATCTCTTCATCCATGATATCAACTCTCGCATTGCAGAAAAATTTTATCTTCAAATTTGCTTCATTTAGCGCTTTTTCAAACTCAATCAATCTGTTCTTACTCATAACAAATAATTCATCTTGGAACAAATAACAGTTCACCCCATATTTCTTCCATAATATTTTTAGTTCTTCCATAATATTTTTTACACTTCTGAGCCTTATTCCTTTTTCCATTCTATAACAAAAATTACAGCGATTAATGCATCCCCTACTGGTTATAATAAAAAAACTTTTTTCGTGCGGTTCTTGACGATATGTCTTGTAACAACTTGTATATTTTTCCATCGGGAAAATTTCCCATAATGGGAAGGGAATTTCGTCGAGGTTTTCTATTCTCACATTTGGAGCAGTTTTTTTAAATTTATTATTCTCTAAGTAAGCAATTCCTTTTACTGAAGATAAATTTTCTCTTTCAATTTTACATTTCAATAAATCAACGATTGTATTTTCCGCCTCACCGAGGGTAATAATATCCGCGCCAGTTTCTTGTAACATAAACTCGGGAATGGGTGAAGGACCAGGACCTCCTAATACTAGCCACGCATTTTTTTTATTTTTATTAATAACCTTGCATAAATCACGAACAGTTTCTTCAAATCTGGCAGCCATAAAGCCCACCCCAATCAAATCATATTCGTTTTTCCTTAGATGTTCTGCAAGTTGTTCATTGGTGTAATGAAAAACATCCATGCAAAATGCTTCGACACTTGCCCCTTTTTCATTCAAAACTGCCGCAAGATAAGCAGGCCCCAATAAGAATTGATTATCTTCTTGATGTAA
>JAGVXJ010000045.1:3437-7968 GCA_018303895.1 Candidatus Pacearchaeota archaeon | reverse complement strand
TGGCGCCAAAAATAACCCCATCAAGCAATGACGAATTTGGTTCGGGTACCACTGCCGAAATATTTTTAATAAAAATATTTTTGATTGAATAAAGGACGGAAACTATTTTTCTTGTCCCGCGAAGTTCTGCGGAACCGGACGAGGTGGGGTCAATGCTCGGGCGATAAATTAAAAAGTGAATTTTATCTTTTGATAAATATGAAATGTAATCAAACTCCGTACCGTTGTCGTTTTGGAAATTCTTGGGCAAATCCAATTTGCCGGAAACTTTTATATTGTCGCCATACTGAAATTCGGGGAAGCGATCAGTGATAAGAAGTATGAGGCTTTTAGAATCAACCGGTTTGACGGTGTAACGCGCCGAAGTGTCTCTCACATCGGGTTCTTCAGAAATGGTTGCTTCAAAAGAAACTTTCTGGCCGACAAGTTTTGAAAAATTGGAATCAGGAGAATTGTCTGACACTCCAATCCTCAAAATTCCCAAAGCAAAAGCCAGTCCTATTATCAAAAATATTTTTGGAGTAATATTTTGAGATTGCCCTCTGGGACGAGATAAAAACAAAAACACAACCACCGAAACCAAAACAACGAGCAAAGCCACCGGCCATCCCACATAAAAAAACTTTGCAAAAATAATTCCCAAAACAAATGAAACTACAAATTGATACAACATAACTATTCTGTCCTAAAGAGATTCTGCCTCTCTCTCCCTTCGCCCCCTCTCCTTTTAAGGAGAGGGGGTTGGGGGTGAGGTCTTCCTTGAAACATTTTTTAGTCTCCCAAAAACCCTTTTATTTAAGGGTTTTATGACTGATGAAACACCTTGTAGCCGGACTCCGGACCATCATAAAGACCAATATCAGTAAGACCGTCGGCGAAGTTGGTGGCGATTTCATCACACCTATCATTCCATTCGTGGCCGGAGTGACCTAAAACTTTTTATTTTCAATGGTCGTTGGTTTTTCCGGAATATTCCGCAGAGTCTCAATGGCCGCTACCATCTCCATCCGATTGTTGGTCGTTCGCTCTTCCCTGCCCCCCAACTCTTTTATGTGTCCGACATTAAAAATAATGGCACCCCACCCTCCCGGTCCCGGGTTACCTTTTGATGATCCGTCTGTATATATAATATATTCGTTCATAATATTATTTTAGCATAAAAAGAAATCGACGATACGAAGACGAATTTCGGAGGAACCGTTATAAAAAGATTTTTCAATGTTGGCCACCAGATTAGTTTTGATACCTTCTTTCAGGGCATCACCAAATTGGTCTGGTGAAGCAAAAAAAGAAATGGCTCTGATTGTGTGCGAGCCATCTCGCAAATTTATGGAGAGATGTTCTTTGGTCTTGCCGAATCTGTTTATTTTTTCGGGAATAATATCGCGAAAAATAAAAAGAGGTTTTTCGTTGCCAACTCCGAATGGCGCGAGCTTTAAAATTTCAGCAACAGAATTTTCTGAAATATCTTTTAAATTCATTTCTGCATCAACTAAAACCTGCCCGACTGAGTCATTCGGGCGGGTTTCTACACCACTATTTACGACGTGAGTTGAGGCCTCAACCAGCGCGTCTTCAAGAGTATGGATTTTTTGGTGATCCACCGAAAATCCTCCTGATAATTTATGGCCACCATATTCCAAAAAGTGATCTTTGGCTCTCTCCATTAAAGCTACCAGGTCCGTCGAACCACCCGATCGACAAGAGCCTTTTATAAATTCTCCACCTTCTCTGCCCCACAAAAATACAGGCCTATTATATTCTTCGGCTATAGGATTTGCGGCGAGTCCCAAAAGAGCCGGACGCCAATCCGGATTGCCTAAAACGATAACAGATTTTTCTCCTTCGTTTTCAATTTTTTCTTTTATTCTTTTTTTGGCTTCTTTTACAATACCGGCTACCGCACCTTTCCTCTCGTTATTTATATTGTCCAAATGTTTAACATAGCTTTCCGCTTCCGCTTCGTCCAACGCCGTTAAAAGTTTGAAGGCGTCACGCGGATGCCCCATCCGAGAAGCAGCATTTATGCGGGGAGTAATCATAAATGTGATATCATCTTCGCTTAAATTGTTTTTGTTTATTTCTAACTTTCCCTATTCATATCTCTTGTTGCTCACCTTTCCCCCCAATTTCTTACACTGAATTTTTTCTTCCCCGCTCCCATTGTCCTTATGTTGTGAGCAACTCAAAATATTTTCAAATCGAAAATTCCTTCTCCTCTCGACCTTTCTGTTGTTATAATGAAATACGTTTATGATTTCATTAAGTAGCCACGAGAGATTTGAACAATTCAGAACCATAATGACTTTCAAATCTCTCCAAAATAGAATTTTTAAAATTCCATAAACGCCAAAATTTGAAAGAGTTCATGTCGTTGTCCATAGAAATAAAACTAAAAAACTCTTAATCTACGAATATTGTTTTTTCAGCTTGTGCAACTTTTCCCTTGCTTACTTCTACTAATTGTGCGAAGTGGTGTAAATTTCCGTTGTTTTCAAGTTCGCGAAGTGCGAATAAACCTCTTGCCTGAAATTTTTTATAAATCCATCTTTGACAAAATGGAAGTGTGTTAAATGTTTCGGCAATGTATTCCAAAACTTCTCTTGCTGTTTGACTCCGAGGGGTTTTTGGAAAAACAAATTGATAAATTCCTGAAGAGTTTCCATCTTGGACTTTTCCTGCGCCGTTTGTTGAGAAAGGTTCAATTGCAAATAATCCTTTTTTTATTTTTTCGTTGTCGTTGTTATTAAAATTTGGAACGTTAAATCCTGAATGTAAATCATATTGTGTAATACTATGTCCCGACAAATTGAGTATAGGTTGAAATTTGTATGATGAAATTGCTTCTTGAATTGTTTTTCCAACTTCTCCAAACGAATGTTCTTTATTGAAAATTTTTGTTGCATTTTCCAAAGCTTTTTCTGCAGCCTCAATTAATTTTTTATTTTCCACTGAATTTTCCAAGTCAAGGGAAAAAGCATTGTCTGAAGTCCAGCCGTCTATTTGGACACCAAAATCAACTTTTAATAATCCTTCAGCAAGGGTTTTGTCGTCGTAAGAAGGGGTGTAATGTGCCGCGATTTCATTTATTGAAAGATTTGTTGGGAATGCCGGTTTTCCCCCAAGTTCGAAAATTTTATCTTCAATTTTTTCTGCAATCTCTAAAAGAGGCATTCCTTTTTTTATGAAAGATTTTGCGAAAATTTTAACTTCATGTGCGATTTGATTTGCTTTTTCGAATGAAAATTTTGGAGATTTTTTTTCTGAAATCATTTCCCCACCCACTCGCCCAGATGCCTTCGGCACAGAGTCTTGTTGGGTTCTACGGCGATTTTTTTATTTCCAACTGCGGTTTTTCCTTCTCTACCAGTTTGTCCGCCATATTGTTTTTCTGTCATTGTAAAAATAAATTCGAAAGATAGATATTTATACTTTTACCTTGTCTAATTTCAATGGAAAAGATAAGATTCAATGCGATTGGAATGGGGGTTGTTGCGTTCTTAATTAGTATTTTATTCTTTTCATTGGCTGTCTTTTTTTCGATGAATCCGGCGAAGTTTCTCGTCGATTCTAAATCATATTTTACTTGGGTTATTTTTATTCTCTTTTCTTTAATCGCACTGGATGTGTCTTTTGTTCAAATTACTGGCGGGATAAAAATGAGAGAATCAAACCTTGAGTATAAAGACAAAAGTATTTGGGCGAAAATGGCTTTTGCAAATCAGTATCTAAATATAGCGAGTTTTTTTGTGGGATTGGCGGTCATTTTTACTTTGTTTTACTTTTCCTCTAAAGCACTTTTGAAACAAGTTGTGTTTAGTTTTAATATATACTTTTTAATTTTAATACTAATTTGCGTGATATACTCTGTAGTTAGAATTCCCATAAGGAATGTGATTTCTAGACTTTCTAAAAAAACAATTCCTTCCTACACATTGGAGAAGGACGGAATTATAATTAATCTGAACATGAAAAATTTAACTGATTTGTCTAAAAAATATATTGTAAAAATAGGATTCAAGGAAATTGACGAAATAAAAGTTTTGTCGATGGTTGAAGCTCAAGCATTTATGAAATATAAAGTTGGTCCGGATGTTGATTTGGTAATAAAACAAACTAAAGATTTGTATAATTATACCAAGGGTAAAATTTCCCGACCAAGAGTTTATGCAGTTGTTCCAGATGTTATTGGGAAGAAAAGTATTTTTATCCAAGGTAAAGATTTGTTTTATTTGATTGCTGTTGCAAATGAAGATATTAGCGATTTAGTTAAAGCATTTAATGATTTCAAAAAGAAGAAGTCAAAATAATTTTTATTCTAAAAAAGGAATATTGAAGGTGAATCCGAAAACTGGATAGGTCATAATGCTTCGAGGGTTTGTAAAATTACTATTTTTCATAATTTCTGTTGCTTCTAATTCAAGTAATGTTCTTTCCAACATTTCTTTTTCGGTTTGCGGTGGATATAAACACGGGAAAAATTTTGTTTTGAACAACGGACGATAATCTGTTGCTAAATTCTGTGTCGAGG
>JAGVXJ010000045.1:0-3405 GCA_018303895.1 Candidatus Pacearchaeota archaeon | reverse complement strand
CGAGGGATATTCTATTGGGGTTTGAACTTCCTTCTCTTGAGCTGAAATATTTCCAGTTGAAAACAATAAATTGTAAGCACAAAAACCAAATGCGATTAAAGTGTTTTTTAATTTAGACATGTTTTCTGCAGGATATTTGGGTTTATAAGAATAATTATGTTTATTTATTTTAGATTTTTTCCCATTCCTCAAAACTTTCTGAAGTTTCTTGATTTTTTTGTAGAAGTCCCATTGTGTTGAATGGCGAAATTGTGTTTTGGTCGTACAAGAAAGTCCATATTTTGAATTTTGAATTTACCGATGATGAAATGATGGAAAACTTTTTGATAAATTCAACTTGCTGGTTGTCTTTTCTTTGCCAGCCGACTTCGGTAAATGCAATCTGTTTTGATGTTTTTTGAGTTATTTCTGAATAATAATTGTCGGGAATTTTCGAAGGTGTTTGATAAATAATTATTGGATAAGTTGTGAATGCAATAAAATCGGCTTTCTCGAAATTAGAAATTAAATTCCAGTCCTCTTTTTGTTTCATTTTCTCGAGCTGGAAAATTGTGAAAACTTGTGTTGAAGGAGAAACTTTTTTTATTTCGTCGTAGGTTTTGGAAAAAGTTTCAGAATAAGACTCTTGATAATTTGTGTTTATTTCATTTCCTAATCCGAAGTAGTTTGGTTTGTTTTCTTTTGCGAAATTTGAAATGGTTGTTACATAATCATCTGAATAAGAAGAAGGAAGTGAGGTTATTATAACCGGAATATAGTCATACTCCGAAGATAGTTTCATGTGAACGTAAGGTGCCGAATTTTTATTTTTCAGTTCTTCCCAATTTCCTGCCCAGCTGATCAAACTGCCAGCTTCTTTTGCTTTTGTGAAAAAATTTGTGAAATCATTTCCTGAATAACTTATTGGAGAAAGTGAGACGCCCTTAGATAAATCGGCATCGCCAGCGTTGATGTGTGGGGGAATATTATTTTGATTAGTGTCTGGCGTTTTATCTTTTGTCAAGGTTCCAATGACGACGAGAAGAATGAATATTAAAAATATTGCGAGAGGAATTAAAAGAAGATGGGATTTTTTCATTTTATCTATCAAATAACTTCCTAGCTGATTCTAAAAGAGTAGTTTTATTTTTTCGTGAGTAATCTATTACTTCTTTCAGTCTTTTTTCAACAATTTTAGCTTTTTCTTTAGCTTCTTGAATAGTTCCACCTTCTCTTTCAACCAATGCCTGCAAAAATCCTCCGCAATTTAGAACAAAGTCTGGAACATAAATTATCTTTCTTTTCAAAAGAATTTTTTCATCTTCAAACTCATTTTCAAGAGGATTATTTGCTCCCCCGGCGATAATTTTGCATTTTAACTTTGAGATTATTTTTTTGTTTATTATTCCTCCAAAAGCACAAGGAGAAAGTATATCAACTTCTTGAGATAAAATCTTATCTGGAGAAACAATTTTTACGCCTATTTTTTCAGCTTTTTCACATTTAGACTTTATTATATCTGTTCCTATAACTCCGCAATTTAATTTAATCAATTTTTCTGCAAGACAAAATCCTACTGCACCAAGTCCTTGTATTGCAACGCTACATTCTTTTAATGGTTTTTTTAAAATTTCTTCACAGATTGTTTGAAATCCGTAAATCATTCCTTCAGCAGTATTTTCTCCTGTGCTTCCTAATCCTTTTTCTAAATGAGATAAAGAATCGACGTAATCTGTTTTCGAGGCTATTTCTTTTCCATCTTCCATAACAAACCCCAAATCAATCGCTGTCTTGAATAAACCTTTATGAATTTGAATAAAATCTCCGATAGAGTGTAAAAATTGTTTATTCTTTTTTTGATTTGCTAACGCAACCGCTTTACTCCCGCCTTCTTTTATCCCGAGGATATTTGCTTTTCTTGTCATAGCTCTTGATAGTTTTACTACATCTTGCAAAGCAACGTCTGCATCTTTATGAGCAAATCTTGTTCCACCAGATTCGGAAACGTCTTGTGTTAGTTTTCCCTCTTTGTCTCTTTTTTCAGGAATAGAATCAATAACCCAAATTAGTTTTAATTTTGTTTTTGGATTGTAATGGAAAGTAATCTGTCGACAATTTTCTTTTTCCATTAACTCAAAAATTTTTTTAGCAGAATCTTTTTTCATCTTATTCTAAATTTAATAGATTATTTAAAATTATTTAATTGTAGTTCTTAACTTTAATCTTCTATTTTTTGGAATGAAATTGCTGATTTTGTTTTCCGAAGCTTTTCCTGTCCCGAGAAAGTTACCTTTATACTTCATAACTAAAAATTCTCTTTTTCCGGTTTTAATCAAAAGTTCTTGTCCTGACATCCATTGTTCCATTTGTTCTGAATTTTCTAATTCAAAAATATTTTTTGTTATTTGATCTGAAAGAATTTGTGAACCCTCGATGCTTAATCTTATTTCTTCTTTTCCTTCCTTGTTGTGTTCCCTTTTTGCAAAGTAAAATCCTACTCTTTCAATGAAAGTTATTTTTTCTAACTCTTTAATCTGGTTTTCAGTTATATCTCCGGTGACTAAAAAAAGCCGGTCTTCATTTCTTTTCGTAAGAATTCCCGGAATTTTTTGAATTCCAAATTGTTCTTTTAATTTTTCAAGTATTTCTTGATTTTCTTTTTTATTTAGAAAGGTTATTTGTTCGCTCATTTTAAATCTTTTTTTGAGAATTCCATTTTATAATTTTCCTAACCAGCCACATTATTAAAGTTATCGCTAAATAAATGAATAAGACAATTAGTGCCAAAAAGAAAGTAATCATTAAAACAGAAACAACTGCCGTTGTGCTAATCATTATTACAAAAATTTTTGGAATTAGTCCATGAACCGAACTTACATCGGGGGTTTGGGCTGGGATGAAAAATGTTTTTATAAAAATTGAAACAAGCAAAGAAAAAAGTAAAATTCCGACGATAAGCCAGATTATTTTTGCTGCTGTCCAGATGTGTTTTGTTTTCACAATATATTAATTGATGGAAAGCTTTTTATAACTTCGTTTTTATATTTTGAAATGGAAGAAGAAAACAAAAAACCAGAAGAGACTGTTGAAAATAACGATAGTCCCGTAGAGGAAAGTGAAAAGGTTGAAGAAACAACTTCTGATGTAGAAGCAGAAGAGACACAACCCGAAGAAGCAAAAGAAGAAACTGCAGAAGCATCTGCATAAATTTTTTATTGCAACTCTACTAAATTTTTTTATACAAGGGGGGGCGGCAAAGTCGCTCTGTCTTTTGTTTTTGCCAGAAAATTTTCGTCGTTGTCCAGATGTGTTTTGTTTGGAAAGTCATTTTATTCTCCTAAACTTCGCCACAAAGAAACCTTCTGTCTTGTTGTCTTGTGGATAAACTCTCGCGCAAAGTTTTACTTGTTTATCATAATTTTTTAT
>JAGVXJ010000069.1 GCA_018303895.1 Candidatus Pacearchaeota archaeon | reverse complement strand
AAATTAAGAAAAATAAAAAATTTTCATCTTATTTTGTGCAAATTATTGAAAAGAAACATAACTGGAACAGGCAAATTTTACTATATTATAAAAGAGGATGATATAAATATGGCCGTTGATATGGTTGGAGGAGCTTGTGAAGATAAATTTAATATTGCAATTGTTGTTTCTGGCGACGGAGATTTCGTTCCCGCAGTGAAGGCAGTTCAAAGAAAAAATAAAGAAGTTGAAAACGTTTATTTCAAAAATAGTTCTTCAAGAAATCTAAAAACTAATTGTAATAATTCTTTGGAAATGACAAAAGAAATTCTTGACAAATGTTTTGATTACAAATCCCTATAAACATCTTCGACGCTTTTATTTTCGTAACTTGTTCCGAAGGCTTTTTTCTGGATTTCTTCCTGATAAATCTTGTGCATTCTTTGAAGGAATGCTTGTTTGTCCTCGATTTTTAACAAATCCATGTGTCCCTGAATTAAAAGCCCGAGTGAGAATGGCGACGGAATTCTGACTTCTTCAATTTTTACTTTTACTTTTTTTTCGCTTATCCACCCCAAAACTTTTTTTGTGTTTTTCAAATCCATCAAATCTTCTATTACTTCCCGCTTTGCTTCTTTCAATATCGGAAATTCCTGCGAGATTTTTTTAACTGCGGCGATTAAAAAATGTGATTTCATTTGCTGTCGTTTAACTGATTTTTGCTGTCCTTTGTAACTTCTCAAAATCATTAAACTTCTTGTCGCACAATGACGGAATCTTCGTGTCAGAATATCTGTTTTTTCAATTGCTTCTTTCAAAGTTTTTTCAACATTTTCTTCATTGAGATGTTTCAGCGCCTTGTCTATTGGTAAAATTTCTCCAGCAAAATAAAATCCTCTGTCGGAAATTCCCATTTCCACATCTCTTCCACCGATGAGACCCATCAAGTAAGCGAGAGCTCGCGACAAGGCATCATTGACTCTTCGTCCGTACATGCTGTTTACTAACAGATAACTTTTCTTTTCTTTTTCATCTCGATATTTTTCTATGAGAATTAAATTTTCATTTGGAAAATCTGCGAACTTAAACTGCTGATAAAAATAATTATAAATTTCCAACGCGATGTTATCTTCGACATAAAGATAACTTTTTATGAATTCAAGCATTTCTGCTTTTGATTTATCTTCAAAGAATCTATTTTTCATTTCTCTTCGGAATTTATTTATTTCTAATGCTGAATCAAAACTCAATGGCAACATTTCTGAAAACCACGACGGAATTGTTGGTGGTCTTTTTACTTCAGAACGTACATAAAGATTCATTCCTTTAGTGTATTCATATCGGTATCTTTTTCCTCCGAGAACAAAAACATCTCCTTTTTTCATTCTGCTCAAAAATGATTCATCTATTGCTCCAATTTTTTCGTCGCTTCCAGCCATTTTTACTGTGATAAATGATTCATCGGGGATTGTTCCGACGTTTGTCATGTAAATTATTCTTGCCATTTTTCCTCTTTTTCCGATGGTTTTTTCTTTTTGGTCATACCAAATTTTTCCATAAACATGACTTTGTTCTAAATTATATTCTCCGGTGAGATAACTTATTACTGACATAAAATCGTCCTTGGATAATTCTTTGTAACAATAACTTTTTCTCAAAACTTTTAATATCTCGTCGATTTTCCAGACTTTATTTATTGTCATTCCAAAAATTTGTTGAGAAAGAACATCTAAACAATTGTGTGGAAATTGTATTTTGTCAATTTTTCCCTCAATCATTTCTTTTTGAATTATTGAACATTCGACTAAATCATCTAAATCCATGACGATAAATCTTCCTTTGGTTGTTTCATGGAGTTTATGTCCAGCTCGTCCAATTCTTTGAAGTGCTCTCGACGATGCTTTTGGACTTCCAAGCAAAATAACTAAATCAATATAACCAATGTCAATTCCAAGTTCTAAAGAAGTTGAGCATACGACGACTTTCAACTTTCCATCTCTTAATCTTTCTTCGACGTCAAATCGATTTTCTTTGCTTAATGATGAGTGATGCGCAGCGATGTTGTGGTCTCCATATTCCGTCGGAAATTTATCTTTCAAATAGTTCACGACTCTTTCCGTTGCTGAACGAGTGTTTGTAAAAACTAATGTCGTTCTATTTTCTTTGATGAGTTTGTGCATTAAATGATAAGTTTCTGTCCATGGATTTTCGTGCGTTGTTAAATTTTCTACGGGAGTTAAAACTTTCACATCGAATTTTTTGTTTAATGGAACTCGTGCGATGAAAACTTCTCTTTTTTCTGCACTTCCTGTTATGAATTCGGCAACTTCTTCCAAGGGTTCAACCGTCGCGCTTAATCCGATTTTTACTGGAAAAGTTTTTGATAAATCATTTAGGCGTTCTAAACTCAAGCTTAAATGAACGCCTCGTTTGTTTCCTAATGAGTGAACTTCGTCGATAATACAGAATTCAATGTCGCTGAAAAAGTCTATGAACTTTTTTGTCGTTAAAGAAATTGCCAAACTTTCCGGAGTTGTGATGTAAATGTGCGGGGCTTTTCTCGCCATTTTTGCTTTTTCGGATTGAGTTGTATCACCAGTTCTTAATCCGACGCGGATATCTTGTAATACAATATTTTTTGATTTTGCTAATTCCTGAATTTCTTTCAATGGCTCGATTAGGTTTTTGTGAATGTCGTTGCTTAATGCTTTCAGGGGCGAAGTATAAATCGCGTAAATTTTATTTTCGAGCTTGTTTTTTTCTGCAAGAGTTACCAAATTATTTAATATCGAGAGAAAAGCGGTTAAGGTTTTTCCGGAACCCGTCGGTGCAGATATTAAAATATTTTTTCTTTCGTGAATGTACGGAACTCCGAATTTTTGACTTGGTGAAAAATCTTCAAACTTTGAAAAAAACCATTCCCGAATAAGTGGATGCAATTCTTTCTTTATTTCTTCTGCGTTTTTTTCTTTTGCTGGAAAAGTTTTTGTCATTTTTTTTTCTTGAATATTTTTTATGAAATTTTTTGGTAATCCCACCCTGCTCGCGACCTCGCTCAATTTAAATCAGTTCGTTTTTCTTATTCGCGAAATCGCTCGCCCGCCCATCGGCGCCTTCGGCGCAATTCTCTCACGAAAATTTTCATTTCGTCCTTTAGGCTGTGAACAATTCTAAGTTATATTTCTGAATTTAATTATTTCAAGTTTTATTCAATAAAAGCAAGTCTTTCCGAGGGTTTAAAGCTTTTCGGAAGAAGGTTTTAAACTTCTCCGAACAAATTTCGTTAATAAAAGTCTTCTAATTTAATCATAATTTTTTTCTTAAAAACATTCCACAAATGATTTGATAATGTAAAAGCAGATTTTCTTCTCTTCCATTATAAAAAAGCATCAGGCAACCCTTTCGGATCACCTGGGATTATGTTGATTTTTGGAGGTTATTTTTGTTTTTAAATCTTCCGAATATATTTTAATAAAATCAATTCAGATAAACATTTCTCAAAAATCTTCGAAATATTTATAAACTATTTTCCTCTGAATAAATTAAAGTGGTGAAAAGAAATTATTTAGTTTTGGGATTTGTTCTCGGAGTTTTATTAGTTTCGCTTGTTTCAGCGTCGGGATTTGGTGATTTTTGGGGAAAGATTACTGGGCAAAGTGTGGGGATGACTGGGATGGCTACTCAAGTGGGGTCTAGTCTTTGTATGAAATCATTTAGTACAACCAATTATTACACCGGTAGTCCAAAAATAGCGAGTTTTGAGGAGAAAGATAAGTATATTAAAAGTGAATTGTATTGGTTTGACGGTTATGATAATTCTGTAAAAAGATTGCTTGATCAATGCATAACTTCCAATTTTCTTCTTGAGTATTATTGTGTTCCGGTTAGTTCTGGAAGTAGGTATTATACTGTTTTTAGAGAGCTCATTGACTGTGAAAATGATTGCTTAGATGGAAAATGTAATGGTGGAAATACTTGCTATGACACTGATGGTTCAACGGGATATTCAACCAAAGGAAGAGTTATGGGATTAAGGGATGGAAATACTTATACTAGATGGGATAATTGTACAAATGGAAAATTGTACGAACAAAGGTGTACTACTGATGGAAAGTTTGCAACTTACACTTGGCGTGATTGTGGTACTGGCTTAGTCTGTAGTGATGGAAAATGTGTTTCAAGTGGTGGAACTCCTATTGGAATTGGTGGAACTGGGACTACTACTCCTGTTGCAACTTCTGGAACTTGTACTGATAGTGACAATAGTGGAAATGTAGTTAATAGGGATTGGAATGTTAAGTGGGCAATTTTTACTGATGGAAATGTTCGGGGGGTTTATCCGAATGGAACGTCATATACAAAGAGTGATATTTGTGAAAATATGAACAGAGTAAAGGAACGTTTTTGTGGAAATGTTAATACAACAACTATTCAACAAGATTGGAATAAACCTTGGGCAGTTGGGGTTAATTGTCCGACGGGGCAAACTTGTACAAGCGGAAGATGTAGTGGTTCTTCATGTACTTCTGAAACGGATTTAGTTTTTTGTGCTAGATTGGGAAAAGATTGTGGAAGTGTTACTGCTTTAGATAATTGTGGAGTTCGAAGAACAGTGCGTAGCTGTGGAACTTGTGCTTCTGGGGCTTGTAGTCCATCTGGAACTTGTGGGGGGAGTGGGACACCGGGAGCGGTTACTCCAACTTGTACCGATAGTGATTTATCTGCACAAAATCCTTATCAGACTCTTGGAACTTTAACTGGTGTGTTGGCGAATGGTTCTGCTTATAATTATATAGACAAATGTGACGTTGCTGTTGCTGGAAAATTAAAGGAAGGAATTTGCAATTATAAAGTTCCTTCTATTACTGCTTACATTTGTCCAAGTGGTGTTTGTCAGAATGGCGCTTGTGTTGGTTCTTCTGGTGGTGTTCAAACTCAACCAACTCCGTCGTGTAATGATACTGATGGAATAAACTCAGATGTTTTGGGAAATGTTTTTGGATTAAGGACTTCCGATTTAACTTATTATAATCTTTCTGATTCTTGTTCTGAAACAGAACCAAATGTCGTTTCAGAAAGAGGATGTCTTGGAGTTGTAGCTAATTTAACTAACAAAACTTGTGGTGAAGGTTTAATTTGTATGAACGGAATTTGCGACGATGAAACTTTGGCTGAATGTTTAACAAGTGAAGATTGTGTCGTTGACCTGGCTTTACCAATTTGTGATGCTCAAACGAAAACTTGTGTTGGTGAAGATGTTCTTCCAGTAAATTGTGAATCTGACTTTGAATGTGCGATTGGTGAATATTGTAACACTGATGGAATTGATGGAGTTTGTGAACCAGTTATAATATCCTGTGATTCTAATAATGATTGTTTATACACTGAATTTTGTAATGCTGACGGAATGTGTGAATCAATTATTGGTGCTGAATGTACAACTGAAACAATTGAAGATGATTGTCCGTCGATGCTAAGTGAACATTTATGTGGTGGAGATAATGAGGACACTATTTGTAGAAATATCCCCTCATATTCTTGCACTGAAGGAGTTTGTGAAGTATTTGGTGGTGAGCAACAATGTTCTACAACTCCTTGCCCAAATGGATGTTCCGACGGGATTTGTATTTCTGTAACTGGTGAAATAACTTGTAACCCGGTCCGTGATGGTGGGCCAAGAATAAACCCAAGAACAAGGATTAGAAATAATGGGGTTTTAAAGTATTGCAATCCGACAACATTAGATTATTCAGTGGTTTTAGCTAATGGTGCTGGTTGTGTTGATGATTATGAATGTCAATCAAATGTTTGTCTCGACGGAGTTTGTACTTCTATTGGGCAAGAATTAAATAGACAAGCAAGTGTTTTGCAAAAGATTTGGTGCTTTATGACTTTCATAACTCAGTATACCTCTGATTGTACAAATGCTGGTGTAGACAATGGCTATTGTCAATGTATAAATCCAGTTACTTTTGAAACAATTCCTGAAACTGGTGGACTTGAAACTCAACCTTAATTTGTAACATGGAATTCAAAAAATTATTTTTTCTTTTTGCTTTTTTCTTAGTACTACTAATTAATTTTGTTTTGGCCGAAAATTGTTCTATTGTTGGCGAAGTTAATGGAACCAAATATTGTGCCGAGGACGGAAAATATTATTTACTAAGAATTGATGGTGCAGATTGTTTAAATGATTATGAATGCGAAGTTGGTTCTTGTAGCGAGGGGGTTTGTGGAGACCAATATTCTCAACTTGTTGATCAAGGAACTGAAATAAAACATCTTTGGGAATTATTATCTGGTGAGAATTGTGATAATATTTATGATAAGGAATACATGTGTGAAGGCACGACTGCTTTTTTGTGCGGAGCAAATAATGTCTGGGAGAATAAAGGAAATATAGAAGGAGTTTGTGGTTATACTTCTGGTGGTGGAACTAATCATGGTAGTAACAGTGATGGTAGTTCTAATGTTGGCGGTGGCGGGAGCGGATTTGCACCAAGAACACCCCAACAAGTTCATGAAGATTTGGAACCAGAGTCGTATTGTGGCGACGGAGTTTGTGACTTTTCTGAAAGTTCAGCGACGTGTTCAGAAGATTGTCCAGCTGAAAAAAAATCAATGAGCTGGCAAAGAATTGTTGCTTGGATAATTTTAATTGCAGTAATCGTTGGTTTAATTGCTGTTGGGATAATATTTTTAATGAGAAGAAAAAAGAATAACAAAGAAGAAAATTCTCCGATGAATAATCCTGTTTTGATGGATATGCCCTCGGAACAAGAATAATTTTTATTAACCTTAAATTTGACTGACTTTGTTTATGGATAAATTTTTCTCACTCTAACTTTCGCTCGTAATTTACTTCTCCCTTACTCACGATTTCTCCAAAAGATTTTGTTTTTACTTTTCGAAATTTTCTTTTTGTATCCCCACTCACCCGCCCGTCGGCGACTTTTTTTTATTTGAATTGCGTCGCCGTATAAGTTAGTACAAAAAGAAAATTTATTCTCTCAAATTGAAAAATTATTCATTATGATAATGTCTTGAAACGATAGTCGCTCCGCTCCTTTTCAAAAAATCTTGTTGTGAGTGGTAAAAGTTGAACAATAATTTTTATCCAAATTATAGGAAATATTAAAAACCTTGTTTTCTTTTTTTAATTATGAAATTAATTTTTTCTGGCGTTCAGGCATCAGGGAAAGGAACTCAAAGTGAGCTCGTCGCTAAAAAGTTTGGGATTCCGCATATTTCTATGGGAGATTTGCTGAGAAATTATACTGGTAAATACAAAAAACAAATTGATGAGACTGTTAAGCAAGGAAAGTTAATTCTTGTTCCGTGGAGCATTGAGATAATTAAAGAAAGAATTTCTAAACCTGATTGTAAAAAAGGATTTATTCTCGACGGATTTCCAAGAAATCTTGGGCAGGCAGAAGGTTTGAAGAAAATAACTGACATAGATAAAGTTGTTGAGATAGTTATTTCAGACAAGGAAGCACTTAGAAGACTGATGGGGAGAAGAGTTTGTCCGAAGTGTGGGACTTCTTACAACGTCGTGACTGAACCGAAACCGAAAGTTGACGGAATTTGTGATAAGGACGGAACAAAATTAATTCAAAGAAACGACGACAATGAGGAGTCAATAAAAACTCGGTTGAAAGTTTATCATGAAGAAACCGAGCCGATTATGGATTTCTATAAGGGAAAAGTTTTGAAAATCAATGGAGAACAACACATTGAGAAAGTTCAGGAAGAGATATTGGGGAAGTTGAAAGATTAATATTATACTAACAAACAACAATAATTATAAATGATTTTTTTGTTGAGTATTTATGTTAAACGTTTTAGTTGTTGATTCTTATGTGACATGGAGTGCCGGTACTTTAATTAGTGATGTTATGTCTACACCTTTTAAAGACCTTGCGCGTGGGATAAGAAAACAAAATCAGCGAGTGGATTGTGGGGTAATTAATTCTGAGAGTTTGGCATTTAGTCCGATAGGAATATCTCTTTCCGTGGATGAAAAATATAATTCTCAGTTAATTGAAGCTATTCAGAAGTGTCGTCTTGATGAAACTCTTTTTCCTAATTGTAACAAAATAGAAATTCCTAAACGAGCAAAATTTCTAGGGGGTGCTTGGGGATGGGGAACTGAAAATAGTTTAGTGAAATTTTTAGCAGATAGTGATTTAAATTACCTTAATCATCAAAAACCAAAATGTTTTATTGCTTACAGATTTTTTTATTAATGATTTACTTTCGCTGAAAGCAAAGGATTTTTTTGTTCCCGCCCTACTCGTGACCTCGCTTAGTTAAGGTTTTTCTTGAAAAGCACTTCCCGCCCACCCGCCCCTGACGCTTCGCGTCGTTTTGCGTTCGCTTCGCTCACGGATTTTTTTAGAGGGATATCATAAAAGAAAGAAGTCGCTCTGCTCCTTTTCATAATAGCTTAAGTTACATAAAAAATTTTGGGAGAATAAATATTTTTAAGAAAAAATAATTAATAATTTCCTCGTCTTGCTTTGCTGTGGAAATTGCTTCTTCTTTGACCTTGTTCACTTGTCGGTGAGCGACGGTGATCGCTTCCATTTCTCATACTTGAAAATTTGTTTTTTCTGTCTTTTCTCGGTCCACTTCTTGGTCCATGGTCGTGTCTGTTTCCTCTTGGTCTTCCAAAACTTCTGCCACCACTTTCACTTCCCTCTCTCTGACGAGACCTTCCGCCAAAACTTCGGTTTCCAAATCTGCCTCTTGTTTCAGAATGCATTGGCATTTCAATTTGTATTCTTTTGAAGTCCGGCAAAGTTTGCGGAGAAATAAATAATTGCCTGTCCATTAAAATATTATTAAAATTATCATAATCTCGGTTTGTCAAAAGACTTATTGCGATTCCGTTTGTTCCGGCTCTTGCAGTTCTTCCAATTCTGTGAATATATTCTGTGCTCGTCGGTGGCAAATCATAATTGTAAACATGACTGACGCCCTTTATATC
This sequence comes from Candidatus Pacearchaeota archaeon, assembly GCA_018303895.1. GTDB lineage: Archaea > Nanobdellota > Nanobdellia > Pacearchaeales > GW2011-AR1 > CABMGN01. The sequence goes on along the minus strand of JAGVXJ010000069.1, from coordinate 7,162 downwards.
AAGTCCTCTTGCGGCAACGTCGGTGCAAACTAAAACTCCGACACCTTTTCCGTGGAATTGCTCCAAAACATTTGTTCTTTGGTTTTGAGATAATCCGCCGTGAGTTGCCATTGCGTTTATTCCTACTTTATTTAAATTGTAAGTTACAAAATCAACATTTCTTCTTGTGCTACAGAAAACCATAACCAAATGTCCGTCTTCTTTATTCAGCAAATGAACAAGCAAAGAAAATTTCTCGACGGTTCCACTAATGTCATAATAAACTTGTCTTAGTTTTGAAGGGTCAATGTGAGATTTTACTGCAACTTCGACTGCATTTTTTGTATATTTTTTTGCTAATCTATCGACGTCAGCAGAAATTGTTGCTGAAAATAACATTGTTTGTCTTTCGGCTGAACATTGAGAAATAATTTTTTCAACATCTCGATGGAATCCCATATCAAACATTCTGTCAACTTCGTCTAATACTAAAAATTTAACATCAGTTAACCTTAAAGTTCTTCGCTGTAAATGGTCTAAGATTCTTCCTGGAGTTCCGACGACAACATCAGTATTGTGTAATTTTCTTATTTGAGTTTCAATGCTGACTCCGCCGTAAACTGATAAAACTTTCAAATCTTTTTTTCCGGAAAATTTTTTTATGGCTTCTGCAACTTGTTCTGCGAGTTCTCTTGTTGGAGTTAAAATTAATGCCTGAACTTTTCCGTTTGATTTTACTTTCTCAACAATTGGAGAAGCAAATGCTAATGTTTTTCCACTTCCCGTCGCTGCTCCGCCGATAACATCTTTTCCGGCTAAAACTAGGGGGATTGTTTTCTCTTGTATTTCCGAGGGTGTTTCAAATCCAGACTCTCGAAGAATGTCTAATGTTTCCTGGCCTAAACCAAGTTCTTCAAATTTCATTTTGTGTTTGTTTTTCGTAAAAAGATACGATTATTTGTATCATTAATATCAAGAATTCGCGTATGAAGTCTCTTTAGCAAGATTTTTTTGGAAATCTCGCAGAAGAAATTTTCTCCGAAAATATTCTTGAGCAAGCCTTAGAGACAATACATGACCGCTCAAGACTTAACGATATAATATTATTTTTTTGATGGTTTATAAATGTTCGTGAAAGAAATTTTGGGAAATTAATTTTTTGAATTTAAACTAATTTTAAAAACTTTGTTCTATTGATTATTTTATGAACAACGAATTCAGAGGAATAATTCAAATTACCTTCGCTGCGATACTTTTTGGTATCATTCCTCTGATTGTCAAATTAAGCGGTGTGAATAGCTACATTCTTTCTGCAACCAGGATAATTATTGCTGCGTTGATTTTTTCGGTTTGGTTTTTTGTCGGAAAGATGAAATTTCCGTCGCTGAAAAAAGATAAATTAAAACTTTTCATTTTCGGAATTTTGCATGCTGGAATTATCTTTTTTTCTTTTTTTGCGATTAAAACGATAAATGTCGCCATTGCTTCTGTTTTAATTTATGCTGGAACAATTTATCTTGTTGTTCTTTCAGCAATTTTTCTAAAAGAGAAAATAAACTTGACAACAATTTTTGCTGTGAGTTTATGCTTCATTGGAATAATTTTTATTTTCTGGAATGTTTTTTCTTCCAGATTTAACGGAAATTTGCTCGGATATCTTGCGGGTTTTTTTGCCGGAGTTTTTATGGCGATTGTTTATTTAACAGGGAAAATTTTATCTAAAGATTATTCTGGAAGTTCTATGACGCTGTTGCAAAATTTAATCGCTTTGCCTTTTGTCATTCCTCTTTTATTTGTCGGAAGTTTTGTTTTCAGTTTTGAAAATATTTTTGTAATTCTTTTCCTTGGAATTTTTTGCACTGCTGTTCCGTTTTTTCTTTTATATTCAGGAATGAAAAATGTGAAAGGGCAAAAAGTGGGGATAATTTTAACTCTTGAACTTATAATTCCGGTGATATTATCTTTTGCTGTTTTGAGTGAAATTCCGTCGCCGTTGGAAATTATTGGTGGAGTATTGATTCTTGTTGGGTATGTGCTTGTTTCATTCTCTAAATAAAATAGTTTTTTAGTTAGTAATTATTAATCAGACTGCAATTCACAATGCTTTTAAACCTGAATAATTTTTGTTCTTTGTGATAATTAAAAAGAGATTTTTAGTGGGAATTTTTATTCTTGCTATAGGGATATTTGCTTTTGTGTTCTATCTTGGATTTAATAATAATTCTATTGAGATTACTGGAAATACTGTGATTGAAAGTTCAACTGAACTAGACAGTTCTAATCTTACGGCGGATTCAATTTCTTCCGTTGTTTCTCAGTTTGGATTAGCTAAACATAATTCTCAATCAGACTGCTGGGTTGTATATAAAGGAAAAGTTTATGATATAACAAATTTCTTGCCTATTCATAAGGGGGGAATAAACAAAATTCTTTCTTACTGTGGTACAGCTTCGGAGTTTGAGCAGGCTTTCATAAAACAACATGGAACTTCAAAAGCTTCCACTTTAATGCGCATAGGAGTTTTCATGGGTGATTTTATGGATCGGGGAAGTTTAAATGAGTTTTAAATTCCAATTCGATTATGGAAAAGTAATTCTTAGAATTTCTTTATCCCTAGTTTTTCTCTTCTTTGGGATTAGTCAGATTTACAATCCGGCTTCATGGACGGGATTTGTTCCTTCTTTTGTTTCTTCAATTATAACTCCTGGTACGGCAATTTTGATTAATGGATTTGTGGAAATATTTTTTGGTTTATTGTTGATTTTTGGTTTGTATACTAGATTTTCATCTTTGATTTTAGGATTACATTTGTTTGGAATTGCTTTTTCTATTGGATTTAATCCTTTGGGAATAAGAGATTTCGGTTTGGCTCTGGCAACCTTGTCAATTTTCTTTTCTGAACCAGATAAGCTTTGTTTGGATGAAGTTGTTCTGAGAAAAACTTCAAAGTAAAAAAATCAATTTCTTTTTTTTCCAAAGATTTATTGGATATAGCTGGAATAAAACAAAGAAAGAAGAAAAAGAAATTGAAGAATCGCTTAAACATATTGAGGAAAAACTTGGGAATAAGAAAGATCAAAAACAATTTGGTGGTTTGAAGAAAATAGAAAAATCTGAAATACAAAAAGCAGAAAGAAAAGTCTATGGAAATTTGAAAAAAATTGTTCCTTTGAATGAAAAATTTTTGGCTGACATGCCTCTTCCTATGCGAAAGAAAAAAGAAGAAAAGGAAATTACAAAAGATGATTTAGACAAAGTTATTGATACTCTGGATGAGAAAGAATCAAAAAAAGAACTTGATGAAATTCTTGACGAAATGGATAAGCAAGATAAAAAAAGACGGAATAATTAAAATTTAAAAACTTTGTTTTCATTTGAAATACATGCCAGAAAAAGTTCACCTAGATTTTAATGACCAGATTTCACAGAACAAAATAAAATCTGTCTTTTTGATGATTTCTATATTTGTGATAATTATTCTTTTTGGTTATGTGATAAGTTTTGCTTTTGAGCCAGGTTTCTTTTTTATTATAATGATTATTTCAATTATTTTTTCTTTGTTCTACCTTTTAATTTCATATTATAACTCTGACAAAATTGCGATTGCAAGTGTTGGTGCGAAAATTGCCGACGAGAAAACACATAGAGAATATTATAGTTTGGTTGAAGGTTTGACAATTGCGTCTGGTTTGCCGATGCCGAAGCTTTATGTTATGAATTCAAAACAAATAAACGCTTTTGCTTCAGGTAGAGATCCGCAACACGCTGTGATTTGTGTCACCGAGGGTGCTTTGGAAAAATTAAATAAGAGAGAACTTGAAGCAGTTCTTGCACATGAACTTGGGCATGTTGGAAATTATGATATAAGATTCATAACTCTCGTCGCTGTTATGGTTGGGATGGTTGCGATTATTTCTGAAATATTTTTGAGAAGTTTGTGGTTCAAGAGTGCAGACAGCGATAATAAAGGAAGCATGATTTTTATTATAATCGGGATTGCTTTTGCGATTTTGGCTCCGATTGTTGTTCAGCTTGTTCAATTAGCTATCTCAAGAAAAAGAGAATTTTCTGCCGACGCGACTGCAGTTAAATTTACGAGATATCCTGATGCATTAATCAATGCTTTGAAAAAAATAAGAAGTGATTATGAAAAAGAGGGTGTTATGAATAAAAAACAAGTTAGCAAAGCTGTGGCACCTTTATTTTTCGCGAATCCTTTTGGAGATATCTTGAGCACTCATCCGTCGATAAGTAAGAGAATCGAAGCATTAGAGAAGATGTAAAAAGATTTTTAAATAACCCTCATTTCTAGATTATATGAAAAAGAGTTTGGTGATAATAAGTCTGATGATTTTATCTTCAATGTTAATTGGTTTTGTTTCTGCGGAAGTTTGTAATCTTCAGGCATCGCTGGTTAATCAGGACCCGTATCCTGCCGTTCAGGGCGATTATGTTAAGTTACTTTTCCAGCTTGATGGTGTCGCTGAAGCTAGTTGTGGTTTAATTGATTTTACTCTTCTTGAAAAATATCCTGTTTCTTTTGATAAAGGAACTGAAAATACTTTTTCCGTGAATGCTGGAACTTTTACCAAAGATCATCCTTCTTTCTTAATGATTCCGTATAAAGTAAGAGTTGATTCTAATGCTCTTGACGGAGGAAATCCTATTGAAGTAAGTTTTTCTAGCAATGCTGGAACTCCGAGTGAGGTTGTTTATCTAAAACAATTTGATATTGAAGTTAAAGATGTTAGAGTTGGATTTGAAGTTTTAGTTAAAGATTACAACGTGAATACTAAGATTTTTACTTTAGAAGTTTTGAATATTGGTGAAGCAGATGTTCAAGCTTTAACTTTAGAAATACCACAACAAGAAAACATAAAAATCCGCGGTTCAAATGTTAATATTCTTGGAGATATTGATTCAAATGAATACACGACTACCGATTTTGAATTGGCGTCGGGAAAAGGCGAGATTACTCTTAATATTAAATACACTGACGAAACGGGTGCTAGAAGAGAAATAACTAAAACAGTTAATTTCAATCCGGAAAATTTTAATGGTAAGGCGGCAGACCAGAAATCAGTTTCTATATGGACTTATATTATTGTTATTTTAATTGTTGGTGGGATTGTTTTCTGGTTTTATAGAAGACATCAGAAGAAAAAATTGAAACAACACGAATTGCATCACCAGATGCATAAATAAGATTTCTAGAAAGATTTAAAAATATAAGAGTAACCTATCATTTTTATGGCGAAAATAGATAAGAAAGAAAAAATAATTTTAATCGTGGCGATAAGCATACTAATAATTTTTTGGTTAGAGATTCTTATTTACGGATTTTCTCAAGGATATTTAAATTTTAGTAAAAATAGTGAGAATGAAAAATGCATAGAAAACTGGCACACAGCGGAATGGGGAAAATGTATTGATGGACAACAAATAAGAGGAGTAAAAGAGTTGAATCATTGCGGGACATATGAAAACAAACCTGCGGAAATTCAAAACTGCTCATGCGTTGAGATTTGGAATTGTTCTCCTTGGAGTGAATGTAATAATGGACAACAAGAAAGATATTGTCCGGAAATAAATAATTGCTGGACTATTTTCGAGAAACCTGAAGAAGAAAGAGAATGTATTGAAGAAGAAATTAATACTTTTACTGAATGCAATTTAGATTTTAGTTGTTTTATTAATGCTGCAGAGACATGCAAAATGGCTTCTATTACGCATACAAACGAAGTTAATCTCTTAGGGATTTTGATTACAACTAGAACTGAAATGGAAATTGAGGGATATGAAAAGGGTAAGTGTGTTTATTATCAAAAAACAATTGAACAAAATATTGAATATAGTGAAGCATTAAAACAAAACTTGAAAGATCAGGGATTTTCTAATGAAGAAATTACTGCAAAAGAATTAGCGGCAAATGAACAAGCAAATTCGGTGGAAGGTATATCAAAAACATGCAGATTTGAAATAAATTATTTCGTTATTATGCTAAACAATTGGAAACAAGGAAGCTTTTCAAGTTCAGATTTAAGCAGTGAATTTTGTTCGTAATTATTTCTAAGTTTGAATTTCAAAACATTTTAAATATCCTGGATTGGCGAGAGAAATATGACAAAAAATAAACATTTAGTATTAAGCACTGAAGACAGAAGTGCACATATATTTGTTAATCGAGACGGAAATGCTTATCTCTTTACTGAGAAACAAGGAAAAGAAAAATCTGTTGGACGAGCTTATGCATTAATGGACTTGGATGTTTCAAAAGAACAGATAGAATTAGAGATTCCGAAAATTCGTTATGTATCTGAAACTCCGTCGGAATTGGAGATTTCTGTAAGAGAATTAAGAGATTTAATGAATGACGAAAATACAGAAAGTGATTTGGTAAATTGTATTAATGAAAATGTTTTATAGCCGATTTTTCCAAGAGGGCAAATACCTGAAAATGCTACCCCAATAAAATTATCTGATTTGAAATATATTTTTGAAGCAAAATATCCTGGAGCCATAAATGATGAAGCTGGTAAACAAATGAATGATATTTCTCGTAATTTACACATTGCTTTTGTTGATAAGAACAAACCATTTAATTGTATGATAATTGGCAAAACTCCCGAAGGAGAATATTCTCCATGGGAAGAGGATGAAGATTAATTTCGAGGAGAAATTGTTTTCAAACATAGAGGACAATATGTTTTTAGGGAGTGAAATTTGAGTGTACTATCTAAATTCTTTTAAATCATGCTTTAGTAAACAAATTATTATGAATACAATAATCGAATTTTTGAATAATTGGCAAAATTTAATAGGTTCATTAATTGGGGCATTGATTGCAATTATTGGTTCAGTTTTAATTAATATATATCTTCAACATAGAGAAAAAATTATTGAGAGAAAAAGACAATATTCTAATTTAATATTAACTTTATATGACCTTCAGTTGTTTATAACAAGATGCGAAAGTTATTTAAGTTTTAGAAATAATGAAAAAGTTTCTTTTAACAAGATTATTATTAATGAAAAAATAAATTATCTTGAACCATCTCAATTATTTGATTTAAATCCTGATATATACAATAGTATTCAGAAGATATACAAGGTGGCAGATATTATAAAAATGAATATTGAAAAATCGGAAGTTATTCAAACATTTCAATTAAAAATGGATAAG
>JAGVXJ010000068.1 GCA_018303895.1 Candidatus Pacearchaeota archaeon | reverse complement strand
CAAGTGATCCAGATAAAAGTGATTGGTGTCTACCAAAAGATAAAGGGGGAAATGGTGGAACTTGTAGACAAAGAAATTGTGATACTAACGAAGAAATAAAAGGCACTTGTAATTTTTATGGAGGATTAGTTGGGGCAAATTGTTGCGTTCCGAAAGGAAGTTCACCGTCGGTACCACCCGCATCTGGTGGACAAGGTTCAAATAGTGGGGGTGGAACAGTGACGGGCGGAAGCTCAGTTTGCATAAATGCACCAGTTAGTGGGGAATGTCAAATAAAAGATGCAATTATGACTGATGAAAATTATTGTACTTCAAGTAGTGGAACAAGTGTTGGAAAAATTGTTTCAGGAAAATGTTCAAGTGAATCAACGAATGAACTTGTGTGTTGTGGTCATTTTCAAGATTGTAATCAGATACTTAACCAGGTCATGGAGTTCGTAAAAGAAATAAAAGTTTACAAACTAATGCAAAAAAATGAAGCAACAAAACCTCAATTAAATAAAAAGAAAGAAGCACTTTATCAGATAGTTAGTAATGTTGAAAAGAGTTTGATATTGAACCCTAATTGTGGCCACCTTAGTGAACAGGCTTTGTTATCATACCTATAATAAAAAATGGAAACACAAAATAAAAAAATAGCCGTATTTGAAGTAATGATTTTATTAGTTGGAATAATTGCATTTACGAATTTAGTTTCATCATATGACGGGGAAGGGAGTGAAAGTCCATTAGTTAAATGGATGAAAGATCAAATTGATTCAGGTAGTGAAGAAAACTTGAATATGGGGGATTTAGATGAAGCATTGTGTAATGAAGAGAATTGCCCTAGTCCAGAAAAAAAATGTAACGCCGATGGAGAATGTGTAACCAGCCAACCGGCAGGAGATAATCCTGTTCAGAGTAGCAGTCCGTTAGCGGTAAATTCAAAAACAGACACTGGTCAGTATCTTGGACTTGCAGCTCAAATTGCAAAAGATTTTTTTGGGGGAGGATTAGTTCAAACAACGAATAGTGGAGATGTTGTTGATCCTGAAAAATGTAATGCTTTTTTAACTGCTGCTGGATGTAGCTCAAAAAAAGGAGATGAACAAAAAAAATGTGTAGATGAAGTTTATACAAAAAATGACGAATGTAAGCAAACACTAACTGGTGGAAAAAAATTGGCAGCTAAGTTAATCAATGCCGCAATTTGGGGAACTATTCTTGGGGGGATATTACAAGTAGTTGCGAAAAATGCAAAAGAACATCAAGGATTTTGGAATTCTGCAAGTTATGCAGTTGGTGCAGCTTTTCCAATTGGTGCTGCAGTTGGTTCTTTATCTGGAGATGTTTTAGGGAGTAGCTTATTAGGATTAGGAAGTGCTTTCGCTGGTGCTATGGTTATATTTGTAGCGACATATAAAGAAGAAGCAAAACAGAAAAAAACTTTTTCTAATGTTGTATGGCAGGCTCCGTTGGGTGGAGATGATTGTCATTTATGTAATGAGATGGGAATTCTTCCGTGCTCTGAATATATGTGTAGAAGTTTAGGAAAAGCTTGTCAAATAGTTAATGCTGGAACTGAAGAAGAAATGTGTTTCGCAACAAACAGAAATGATGTTGTTGCTCCAGAGATTCGTCCATGGGAAGATGCGTTACCTTCCGACGGAAAATATCAATATATCAAAACAACAGATGTTTCTCCACCAGACAAAGGAGTTAAATTAATTTATGCAGGAAATGCTCCTGGAACAAGTTCATCAAGTTATGCAAATTGCCTTCCACCTTTCACACCAGTATCTTTCGGTGTAACAACAAACGAACCAGCAACTTGTAAAATAGATTATCAAAGAAAAGGAGATTATGATAATATGACTTATTACTTCGGTGAAAATACTTTACTGACGCAAAATCATTCACAAATTATGTCGCTTCCAACTGCAGCGTCGTTAGGTGAGAATGTAACTTACAACAACGGCGGAAACTTTAACATGTTTGTAAGATGTGAAGATGCAAACGGAAATCAAAATACCGCAGAATTTGTTTTCGAATTCTGTGTTAATGAAGGGCCAGACACGACGGCACCAGTAATTATTACAACTGACCCGCTAAATAATTTCCCAATCGCTTATAATATTTCAGGGTTTGATGTGAATGTTTATACAAACGAAAAAGCAAAGTGTAAGTGGAGCAGATTCGACCAAGATATAACCAAGATGAACAACACTATGATTGATTCACAAGTTGGTGGAGAGGCTGGAGAAGTTAATGGAATGAATTTATACAAGCACGTCGCAAAACTTAACGCATTAAAGAACGGCGAAGAGAATAAATTCTATTTCAGATGTGAAGACATGATGAGCCCAGTTTCAAATAAAAATACTGAATCATATCCTTATGCAATTTTAGGCACAGCTCCGTTGGTAATTACAAAAATCGGACCTAATGAAACAATAAAAGATTCAACTGAAACTGTGAAAGTAACTTTAACTGCTGAAACTTTCGGCGGAGCAAATGAGGGAGAAGCAAAGTGTTATTTCAAAAGAGCAATTGAACCAGAACAAAATTTCGTTCAATTCTTCAACACAGGTGGATTACAACATTCACAGGATTTATTCTTGAATGAATTATTCTACACTTTCGATGTAAAGTGTATTGACCTTGGTGGAAATGCAGACAGAAAACAAACGAGCTTCTTCATTGATTCAGATAATGATGCACCATTAGTCACAAGAGTTTATTATGAAAGTAATTATTTGAAGATAGCCACAAATGAGAAAGCAGAATGTGTTTATGACAATGTTGATTGCACTTATTATTACAACGAGGGAACAAAGTTCCAAGATATCGACGACACAAATCACTTCACTGACTGGAAACCAGATTCAAATTATTATTTGAAGTGTAAAGATATTTACGGAAACGAGCCGTTACCTAACAAATGCTCGATGATAATAAAACCGTATGACACTTACACAATTGTTGAAGACGTAATTTAATTTTTTAGTTTTTCGCTTCAAAATCAAATAAAAATTTTTAGATCATCCGAACAATTTATAAATTTGAATTCTTTATAATTTTCATGAAAAGAGGTTTTCTCCGTCAGAAAAAAAGTTTTAGAATAAAATCAAAGAGGGCTCAAATGGAAATGTCTTTTGGTATGATTTTCACAATTGTTTTGATTGTTGCTTTTCTAGGATTTACTTTTTTTGCAATAACAAAGTTTTTGAATTACCGAGATAAATTACAGATTGCACAATTCGGAACAAGTCTTCAGGAAAATGTTGACACATTATGGCGTTCGTCAGAAGGAAGTCAGAATTATGAGTACAATCTTCCAGGAAAAGTCCAGGCAGTTTGTATTTGGAATTATCATGCTCAACCGACGGCAGGAATGACTAAAGTAAAAAATGATATTGAAAGAGATTATACTGGTGAAGAAAATACTTTTTTTTATCCGCATGAAGCATCTGGAAATTTGGAAGCGTTGAATATAAAAAATCTGGATGTGGAAAAAACAACACAGAAAGAAAATCCTTACTGTTTTAAGAATAAAGATGGAAAATTAAGTCTGGTTATAATTAAAGAAAGTATTTCTGATACTAAAGTCAAGATACAGCGAGTTTAAATGAAATCAAAAGAGAAGTTTGCAAAAAAGAATTTTCCACGAAAATTACAAACTTCTCATGAGGGGAATTTGCAAGGAAATTACAAAAAAATAAATTATGCAAAATCATCTAAAGATGGTGTGCTGGAATTTTCGTTTTCTTGGCTCTTTGCCATCATTATAGGGGGAGCAATAATCTTTTTGGCTATATTTGCTGCTGTAAAGATAATCGGGCTTGGAAATACTCAAAGCGATGTAACAACGGCAAGGGAAATTGGAATAATACTAAATCCTTTAGAGTCAAGTTTCACGACGGGAACAACGACTTCTTTTGACGTTCCGACAGAAACAAGAATATACAATGCTTGTGATGACTTGGATGGGAATTTTGGAAAAGAAATAATCAGTGTTTCACAAAAAAATTTGGGAAAATGGTCCGAACCGGAAAATCCAGTTGGGTTCTCAAATAAATATATTTTTTCAGAAAATCCAATTGAAGGCAAAAAGTTTTACATTTTTTCAAAGCCGTTGGAAATGCCGTTTAAGGTAGCAGATTTAATTTATCTAACTTCAGACTCAAAAGATTATTGTTTTGAAGAAATGCCGGAAAGTGATTTGAAAAACGAAATCGGTGCTTTAAGTTCAAGTAACCCAAAACTTCAAATTGAAAATTGTTCTCAGAACTCAATAAAAGTGTGTTTCGGAAGTTCTTCTGGCGTTTGTAACGTCGCTGTTTCGGGCTTTTTGGATGAAGCAGGATACGTCGAAAAAAATGGCGAACAGATGAGTTACGCCGGAAATGCTTTAATGATTGCGGCGATTTTTTCAGAAAAAGAAATTTACGAGTGTCAGGTTAAAAGAATTATGAAAAGAATTAGCAGTTTAGCAATAATTTATTCAGAAAAATCAAAATTGATAAGCAAGAACGGATGTGGAACAAACTTTGGAAGTGAGTTAATAAATTTCGCGAGAACTGCTGGTGGAATTACGAGCTCGTCACAAATAAATTCGATTATGGAAAATGCAAAAGTTCTTGAAGATACAAATCAAAATTTAGGGGAATGTAGATTATGGTAATAAGAAATAAATTTGGACAACTTAAAATCCAACAGATGGCATTTATGTTAATAGCCGTAACTTTATTTTTTGTTTTAGTTGGAATGTTTGTTTTAGTTTACAAATTTTCAGATATAAAAAATCAGGCGAATACTTTGAGAGAACAAAACGCAATGCTTCTTGCAACAAAGATTGCGAACTCACCAGAATTTTCTTGTGGTATGGCTTTGGGTAGTGGAAAAACAAATTGTGTTGATGCAGACAAAATTATTGCACTGAAAAATAATATTAAAAAGTATGAAGATTTTTGGGGAAGTAACACAAACGTCGTTGTGAAAACGATTTATCCGAAAGAAAAAGAGAAAGAATGCACATTTGCAAATTATCCAGATTGTAATGTAATTAATCTTTTAGGAAAAAATATTTCAGGAACTTATTCGAACTTTGTTTCTGTTTGCAAAAAAGAAAATGAAAACGGAATAATTTATGATAAATGTGAACTGGGGAGAATAATTGTCAGTTATGAAAATCAATTTTAAATGAAAATAAAAAAATCTGGACAGGAGAAAGATTTGTGGACAAATCATCACGTTGACTTTTTTCAAAAGAAAAAAGCTCAAGAGGAAAAGATTTCTAAAAGAAATCTTTCAAGCCTATCCAGAAAATCTGGACAGGAGGAAATGGTGGGATTTGTATTAATCATGATTTTAGTTATGGTTATACTTTTGATTGTTTTGGGTTTTGTTTTGACTGGAAAAAAAGGAATTGAAGAAAAAGATTATCAACTTGATAGTTTTTTAGAATCTGCTTTACAAATTACCACAAACTGTAGCATGAATGGAAAAATTTTAACTTTGAAAGACATGGTTCCGCAATGTGTGACTAAACAAAAGTGTGAAAATACAAATGAAGACATATGTAAAAGAATGGAGACTATATTTCGTGGCGCAATAAATCAAAGTTTTAATCCTGGAAAAGAAAGCTATGTTAAAAGTTTCTCACTTAATATTTATAAGATTGATGGTGAACAAAAAGAAACAGTGACGAGTATTTCGGAAGGAAGCCAAACCAAGACATCCAGAGTTGGTTGGAGTGAATTCATAAAAGGAAAAAACTACCAAATTTATCTTAAGAATTATTATTAATTTTATTTATTTGTAAATTATTTGGACTTATTTTTTTCTACTTTCAAGACCCAAAAATCTGTTGTGTAAGTAAGTGACAAAGCAAAGCTTATAAATAAAACCTTGAAAAAAGGCGTGTTTGGGTTGCAATGACAAAAAATTAGGGCGAAACTTTTTAAAGAAAGATAGGTTTTCCATAATAAGTTCGAAAGGACTTACATGGGGTTAAATCCTGGATTTCCGGAAGTGAGATTTAGGGGATTCAGGTCACACAGATTGATTGTCCGTGTGTAAGTTATGCTCATCTCAGATAAGAAAGTTTTCCCTATGGCTTTTGAATGAGATAGGTTGCCATAGGCAACATACTCCATAGAGGTAAAAAGGAGGGAAAATAAAAAATAATGAAATTCAATTTTAAGAAGATATCAGCTGCTTTAACGAGCGCGTTGATGATGGCTTCAGGTGTTGGCTTTGCGGCTGCTGCTGCATTCCCGGCTCCGTTCTCTGATGGAAGTGCGTCTGCTTCAGCTGTTGTTTATGGTGCTAGTGCTGCTTCAACTGATCAAGTTGCTGCATCAAATATAAACGAGTACCTTAAGAAACAAGTTAAATCTGAAGGGGGAACACCAACTGGTGGAGATTTTGTAAAGCTTGAAAAAGCAAGCGACAAGATTAACTTGTTGGATGATTTTGCTACTGTATTCGGATCAACGGTTGACGACGAAGACCTTGGTGTCCTTCTTGCTGACGGATTGTATTCAAATGATGAAAACACTGAATATGATTTCGAGCAAAAATTAACTCTTGGAGGTGCATTGGAAACAATGTTTTTCTCTGATAGTGATTATAAGGATGAAGCTTTGACTTATGGTATTAATTTATCTTCAGATCATGTAGTTTTGAACTACACTCTGAGTTTTATTGATAGTCCAGAATCTGATGTAAGTGGGGGAGATTTAGTTGACTTTGAAACAACTAACTTCAACATTTTAGGAAAGAACTATTTTGTTCTCGATGCAGATAATGGAACAAACGTTAAGTTTACTCTTTTAGACTCAGCAGATAGTGCTATTGTTTCAGAAGGTGAAACAAAAACTATGACTGTTGGTGGGAAGAGTTATGACGTTTCAATAGAATATGTTAGTACAACAGAAGTTAAACTTAAGGTTAACGAGCAAATAACAAATTCACTTGCTGAAGGAGGAACTTATAAATTAGATGATGGAACATACATCGGAATTAAGGATATCCTTGCAAGAGATGTTGCTGGAACAGTTGGAAAAGTCGAATTCAGTGTTGGTTCTGGGAAACTGGAATTACAAAACGCTCAAAAAGTTAAATTGAACGACGATAGCGTCGAAGAATTAACTGGTTGGGTTACAAGAGGAGCAATGAGTGGTTCAAAAGAAACCATTACAAAGATAATCTTGGAATGGAAAACTGATGACGAAGCTTTTATAACTGCCGACTCTGATTTAGAAATGCCTGGATTTAAAGCTGTTAAGTTCACTATGGACGAATTCAAAAAACCAACTATGGAAGTAGTTAAATTAAAGAATTCGGGAAGTACTAAGATGGAACTTACTGCTACCCTTAAAGATGGAGAAATCACTATCCCAATTTTGTACGCAAGTTCACAAGACTTGGCTGGAATTGGTGAATCTGCTACAAAGTTAGTTTTCACTACAAATGAAACATTAGCTGCGGGACAGATTTGGAATGATTCATTGCATGATTGGATGGTTGCATCTTGGAATAGTACAAAAGACCATGAGTCTTATGTATTAAGATTCACCAGTTTCTCAAAAACTGATGGAATCAACTACACTACAGTTCAGAAATTAACTGAAAGTGGTTTTGAAGATGCATGTAAGGATAGATCAGATAGTTCTGGAAGTGCTACTTGTGATATTGGAAGTCTTACTTTAACTCTTAATCAAATAAGAACTGAAGGAAGTACAACTAAATACGTAAACTTATCAGGTAATGCAGGTTCATCTTTCAACAGACTTTACACTAAAGAAGGATTGGAGATTGCCATGCCTTTTACAGGTACGGAAAACTCAACTCTTGATGGGTCCATAAACTTCACTGCAACAAATCGTGCTGGGGGAGTCGTTGGAAACAATGCAAGTAGATTCTCTTTAGTTGTTAAGGGAGAAGACAAGGATGGGAACATTGGTATAGGTGCAAGTGCTAAGGCGAATGTAACAGTTCAAACAGATAGCGACATCGAAGTATCGGGTGTTACTTCATTAGCTGCAAGTCAGATATTCTCTGACCCAACTAACGATGATGACTTGGTAGGAGTTGCTGTTGCAACTGCATCAGGAAATGTTCCAATCGAATTCTGGAGAAAGGGAACATCAAGCTCACAGAGATCAGCTGAATTTGTATACTACGGTGATGAATCTTATTTCACTGCTTACTTGACCGCACCTGAAACAACTTTAGGTCAGACAGGTAATATGCTTTTCAAAGATAGTGAAGAGTCATCATGGAGTGGAAGAAATGTTGTTTTAGTTGGAGGAAGCTGTATTAATGCTGCTACTGCTAAAGTTTTAGGCGGTGCTTACTGTGAAACAGAATTCGCAGATAGTACTAGTGTTGGACCTGGACAATTTATGATTGCAAGCTATGCTGACAAATTCTCAGCAGGAAATGTTGCAATTGTTGTTGCTGGTTACGATGCTGCTGACACTTCAGCTGCTGCTGCTAATTTATTAGCTAACCCTGCAAACTACGATACTGCTGCTGGCAAGAAGTACACAGGTACTGTTTCGGCTGGTGGAAGTGTTGAAGTAGCTTCGGCTTAAGAACAAACTCAGTTTAATTTTTCTTTTTTATTTTTTTCTTTTTTTTATTCTACCTGGTGTTAGCTGGGTTTCTTTTTTTAGAAAAATGGCAAGAATAAATCCTTGTCGTCGTTTCTGATGAAACGAAAGAAAATATATTGTAAAAGAAAAACTATAAACGTCGAGTAAACTCGATAGTTGCAGAATGGGTTAAATTTTTTATTTGTCGTCGAGAGATTTGAAAATCTTTAAAAAATATTTAGTTGTTTTCATAAGGTTTTTATACTAATTTGAATAAAGATTAATATGAAAAAAATTGAAAATCAACAGGATGTTCAGAGAAAGAAAAAAAGAACACAGGTTATTGTGGCGATTGTTTTGGGGCTTATTCTTTTAGGAAGTAGTTTTGGAGTTATAATTGATTCTTTTGGAAATACCTCGTCAGGAAAAATTAAGTATCAAGGGATAACATTTACTAAAGATGAAAACAATTTTTGGATAACACAAAAAGAGGGAAATAATTTAATCTTTTTTTATAATCCGATGCAAACTGAAAATGTTAGTTCAAAAGTAGACACAATAGAGAAATATTACTCTCTACCATTGTATATTTATTCAGAAAATCAGGATGCCGAAGGTGAGTTGTATAGAAACCTTGATCCTCGAGCAAATTCAATTGTAGAACGAGTTCAAACGGCTTGTCCTGAAGATAAAACTTGCGACGTTTCAATTGTAAAAAAAGATTGCACCAATAATTTTATAATTATAGAATATTCTGAAAATGAAAGCTTGGAACAAAAACAAAATTGTGTTTATATCCGAGGAAAATCAGAAAAAATGCTTGAGCTTACCGATGAATATTTGTTTAAATTGTTCAAAATAAAACAATAAGTTTAGGATAAAATGGAAAAAGTTGACGAAAAAAAAGAGACTGCTGAAAAGAAAAATCATAAAAAAGAATTCGTAAAAATAATTGCCGGAATTTTGTTAATCTTGGCTGTTTCTTTTTTAGTTTTTTTGTTTGTGAAAAATATTGGGAAGTTTCAATATGAAGGAATGAAATTTGAAAAGGTTAAAGTTGGAGAATTAAATTTTTATCAAACTAATTTACCGACGATACAAAATGGAAAATCATTGGATTTAAACATTTATTTCAGAAATGATCCGAAGAATATTTATGAAATTCCCTTTGATGGAAATGTTTCAACGAGAGATGTAATGGTAATAAACTCTACAAATGACTTTGTATGTAATGGTGATGGGAGTATTGGTGTTGGAAATATTGTAATTAATTTTGGATATCTTGGAATTGAATCAATTCAAGATAAAAATGCATCGTGCGATGAAAAGGGTAGATATCTCTTTTTAGAAATGGATGTTGGAAATGAAACAAAAATTGTCCAGAACTCAAAAACTTGTTATACAATGACAATTAACAACTGTGAAATTTTAATTGCAACTGAAAGATTTCTTTTGCAAAAAGTTAAACAGACTAATGATTTAATCAAACAGCAAAATTAAAGTTTAATTTTTGTTTGAAAATTTGTATCTTATGAATTCAACTATCGCAGGGATTATTGAAATGAATACTATTCCGAAGACAACTATACTAAAATGTTGTTTTACAAAAGGAATATTTCCGAAGAAAAAACCAAGAGAAAGAAAAATAGTAACCCAAAGAAAAGAACCAAGAATATTATATGATAGAAATTTTTTGTAATCCATTTTCGCAATTCCAGCAACGAAAGGAGCAAAAGTTCTAACAATAGGCATGAATCTTGAAATAACAATTGTTTTATTTCCATACTTTGAATAAAAGTTTTTTGTTTTCTCAATATACTTATAATTAACCCACTGATTAGAAATAATTTTTTGACCGAAATATTTTCCTATGGAATAATTTACACTATCTCCTAAAATTGCGGCAAGTAAAAGAAGAAAATAAAGCACAAAAATATTTAACATTCCCGACGCTGAAATTGCTCCTGCCGCAAAAAGCAAAGAATCTCCAGGAAGAAACGGCGCAAAAACCAACCCAGTTTCAGCAAATATAATCAGAAACACTAATGGATATATCAGGATCCCGTAACTCACGGTTAAAGCAACAAGATTTGAATCAAGATGAGAAATAAAAGATAAAATATTCTGGAACATTTATTCTTCAGGGAAAACATCATTAAAAGCTTTTTTATTAAAAAGGGTAAATGAGAAACCTATTTAAAGAATTTAATATTTAATTTTTTGAAAAGGGGTTTATGATTTAATCTATTGAGATGAAAAAAAAAGGAATAATTATTCTTTTAATTGCAGTGATAGTTGGGCTGATAAGTTTGTATTTTGATGCACAAATCGTCGAGAAAGTTTCTTTTTTGAGGGGAGATATTCTGGATGAAGTTTTTTTGGGAGTTACTTTTGTAAGTTCAGAAGTAATTATTTTATTAATTTTAACGAGCTTGTTTATGTGGCGAGAACACAAAAGAAAATGGGTTTTGCCGTTGTGGGTATCTTCTCTGCTCGCAGTGATGGTAAGTTTTTTATTAAAGGTTGGGGTTCAAAGATTAAGGCCATTTCAACAAGAAATAGTTGAAACTTTACCTTTATTGATAAAAGAAAATTTTATTATTTGGAATTATTCTTTCCCTTCATTTCAAGCAATGCTTGCATTTTGTTCAATTCCAATTTTGAGTAAAGAATTTCCAAGATTCAAATATGTCTGGATTGTTTTTGCATGTCTGATTGCTTTTTCACGAGTATACTTTGGAGTTCATTTCTTAAGTGATGTAATATTCGGCGCAATAATCGGATACTTGATTGGAGAATTTGTTATGTATGGGGAAAAAGAAAAAAAATTATGGACGAGAATTTACGAAAGAATTTTCTATGGAGAAAAATAATTTTTTTTCTCGCTACGCTATAGAACGAATAAGATTCGTTCAGAAATATTTTGTGAACAAAACATATAGAAAGTTAACAAGTAACTTTCCATGAAGAAAAATCTAAATAATTTTTCTCGCTACGCTATAGAAAGTTAACGATTAACTTTCCATGAAGAAAAATCTAAATAATTTTTCTCGCTACGCTATAGAAAGTTAACGATTAACTTTCCATGAAGAACAAAAAATTATGGACGAGAATTTACGAAAGAATTTTTTATGGGGAGAGATAAAAATTATTTTTCTTCCAGAATATAAGTCCCATTTATCATAATTAATTTATCATTTTGGACATATCTAATACCAGAACCATTCTCAGAGACTTCGATGAATGTATGTTTAAGCTCTCTTTTTTCAATTTCTTTGCCGTCACACCCGTACAAAGTTAGAACATAATCTCTTCTAATTGCATCCCGTGAAATATCACTGCAAGCATTTTGGCAAGAACCAGCACAACTATTTAAGGAAATCATTCCAGCCAGCAAACCTAAAAGTCCAAACCTCTTCAAATTCATTTTTTTCATTTTAAAATTATTTCCGTGCAACTTTTACAGCTACAACGATTATCACAATAATTAAGATAAGATTTATTGCACCGATTAACCACAAGTACCAACTTGCTCCGACGCCAGATTTTATTTTGTCAATCAATCCGGTGAAAATATTTGATGATTCACTTAAAGTTACGCTGAAAGGTTTTGTTGAAACAACTTTTCCAGATGAAAGAACTTCAAGATTGAAAGTTTTGTCTCCTGAAACATCTTCTTTTGTTTTGAAAGTAAATGAAGCTTCTTTAGTTTCTCCAGCACCAAGAATTAAAACTTGTGGCTCGACATTCATCGAAGAAGCCCAGCCAGAATAATCTTTTGGACTTAAAGTCAAACTAACTATACTTGTTCCAAGATTGGTAATTGAAGTTTTTACAACTAAATCTTTTCCAGATATACCCTCAACTGCTTCGGGAATAGATATAGACAAAGTGGAAGAAGGCAAACCACAAGTTCCTTCAACTTTTAATGGGAATGCGAAAGAAGATGAAACATCATCATCATTATTTTCATAAATATCCCCGCTTTCATCTAGTACTTCAAATCGGATAGTATAAGTTTTTGCTGTAGCATTTTCAGGAATTTTGAAAGATAATAACGGAAGAACCTCATTATCAAAAGCACTTATGTCTCCCACATCTAAATATTTATTCAAACCAAGTTCAGAACTATAAACTCTAACAGATACTTCTTTCTGTTTATCAGAACCAATGTTCCATACATCTCCGTTAATTTGAATTTCTTCGCCACATTGAGTAGTATTTAATCCTGAAGAAAGTTCAAGATTGTCTAAAGTTACAAAATCATCATTAACTCTCAAATCAATACTCTCTGGATCTGAAGAAGCACAAATGTCTGCATTTGATTTTGAAGATTCAGAATAGTCCTCTTCTCCAGTTGCAGAAATATATAGTATATAATCTTCAACTTCTGAATCAAAATCATCTGGATCAACTCTGAATGAAATATAAACCGTGTCATCGTCTCCATCTTCAATATCTGCAATGTCTTCAGTTCCATCCATAATTTGCTTTCCGTCTGAAGTATAAATTGCCCAGCTTAGTTCTCCATTCTGGAATTCATCTTTAGTATCTGAACCATCATAACTAACTTTTACTTCTATTTCAACATCATCCATTGGATACCAATAATTATCATCATCACCCAAACCTGATTGGGTAATAATGTCTGTGATTTCTACATCTATATTATTTGATATAGTTTCAGAACAATATTCAGTATTTTGGTAAGAAGCAGTTATATTAAATTTATCTGTATCTGAAGAATTTGAAGCGTTGACAGAATCAAGCTCAAAAGCTACAGAGTAAGTATCAAGAAAACCAACATCAGAAAGTTCTTGTGCTGAAATTGTGAAAGTTGCTGAAGTTACATTTATAATGGCAGTAGTATTAGTTAAAGTAAACTTAACTTTGTTTGTGCTGTCTTCTTTTGAAACTGGAAGAGAAGTGGTTACATTAAATAGGTCATCTCCAGAAACTGAAACACTTCCAGAGTTCGTTGAGTTAGATAATGAAACTGAAAAAGGATTTGAAATACTTAATCCGACTACAAGACTAGCTAGAATTAATAATCCTAAAACACTCGCAAATCCTAAAAGGACATTTTTGTTTTCCATGTTGTGTCATTTTGCAGTTTACACGGTTTATAAAGATTTCTATATTCTAAGATATGTTTGAAATTACAGTTTGTTAAATTAAAGTTAGTAATATAATAGGATAAATTAATTTCCTCGTTCTAGATTATCAATTTCTCTTTTCAGCGCTTCTATCTTGTCTTTATTTCTTAGTTTGTTAACTTCTGATTCAGCTTCTCTAAGCTTCTGTTGAGCAGCCAACAAGTCTTGAGAAGAACCTGAAGAGGATTCTCCACTTTCTTTTTCTGCAAGAACTTCACTAAGTTTTCTAACCTTTACTTCTTCATTTTTATTTCCCTTAGAATAGGGATCTCGATTTCTTAATCTTTTAACTAAGAAGAATATGGCAAGAATAATCACAATTAATACTATCAGATATACAAAGAAAGATGTTGAAAAATTAAGCTTACCCTGTTCATCAAGAATCGCAAGATTAGTTAATATTCCTGATTTATTTGAAGAAGCATCTTTTGAAATTACCGCACCAGTTATAGAAGAATTGACTAAGGTTTCATTGGAATCAGAAATACTTGAATTTTCAACAGACGAATTATTTTCTGATTTAATTGATGGGGCAGAGGGAAAAACATATCCCACGGGGAACAACTCCACTAATAAAGGATCTCCAGATCTGTGTTCAGGGTAAAGTTCTGGACCATAAACTCTTTCTCCACCAAGAGTATCTACTTGAACAAAAACGTCAAAATCTTTCAGTGTTGAAGAATGAGAAAAATTAAGTTCACCAAAATAATTTGAAGTACCATTGAATCTTTCAAGAACAGAACTATCTTTTGAGACGGTTACAATAACTTTATGGTAAGGCAAAGTTTTTATGTCAATATTCGAAGGAAGAGCACTAACCATTAAAGAAACAAAAAGTAAAACTAGTAATGAGATTAAACCAAAAGTCCAAATTTTATTCACCATCTTTTATGAGTTCGAGGATTTTCAAAAATTACATAAATTTATTGCCAGCTGATGCATCTTTCGGTACCTTCTCGGCTTCTTTATGAATTTTTGCAAAAGAGGGAGTGATTATGATTGTATTCTCTCCAAATCCTGCAATGTTTCCTCCAATAGCATCAACGGTTTTCTTAATTTTCGAAACGGCTCTTTTTAGCTCAATTGAATCCTTCTGTCTTAATGGTTTTATATCCACAACCGCAATTGAATAACCTTCTCTCAAAGAATTCAGGATATCATTCACTTCTTCATACTGTCTCAAAGTGAAAAGTCTGACTAAGACTTTCTTATCCTTCTTTTCCTGAGTCAAATCAATTTCAAGGTATTCATCAGATGAGTTTCCAGATGAACCAGATAAAGCTTGCCTCAATTTTTTTAACACCATAACATTTTTACAGATGGTTTATTTATAAACATTTCGTAAGTTCAAAAGTATATTTTGAATAAAGATATTTTCTATTTTTACCGTCGAGAAAAAGATTATTTTTTAGAATTTATGATTTCTTCTCTCAGAAAAGAAACTTTTTCATTAAATTCTTTTTCTTGTTTTTCTAAAGATTTTATTCTGATTAAAATTAATTTTTCTTTGTTATCTAATTCTTCTTTAATTTTTTGAGAACTGGATTTAATCATAAGCTGACCAACAATTTTGAAAACTTCTCCGTTGGAATTTTTTAATTCTTCCATCGCTGATTGAGTTTCAGAAAGTTCGAGTTCAAACGCTTGTTTTTGATAGAGAATATTTTGTAAATTCTGTTCAAAAAATTGCAACTCCTGAATCTTTTGTTCTTTGTCGGACATTTTATTCAGCTTTCACTCTTCGAGTATGCGTTCGAGGTTTGTAGAAAATTTTACTTCCACATGAAGGACAAACGAATCTTTGATCCAACGCTGTATTAGCAATTTTCTTTCCACATTTAAAACACTTGTAGTTTGTCATTTTAATTAGTTAGATAGTAAGTATTTGAAGCAAATTTTTTTCCGCACTTCAAACAATGCCATACTCCTTTTGATTTTCTTTTCACACCTAATTTTTTACAGAAAGGACATTTCTGTTTTTTTCTTTGAAAAGATTCAACAGAAGCAAGTTTGGATCTTGATTTCTTTCCATATCTGACGCCAAATCTTCCGGCTGCTTTTACTTTTTTTGTTTTTGTCATGGTTAGTTTCTAGATAATATAATAATAGATTACAAAAATGGTTTTTAAATTATTCTATTTTTGATTGAGCGATAAAATTTGGGGGATACCTAACTCGCGACCTCGCTCAGTTTAAATCAATTCGTTTTTCTTATTCGCGAAATCGCTCGGGATTTGAATTTCAAATCCGAAGTAGTTTCATTTCATTCAACTACTAATGGGGATACCCGGATTTGAACCGGGGTCATAAGGTCCCAAACCTCATAGGCTAACCAGGCTACCCCATATCCCCATAACGAAATTCAGCTAAAATTTGTTTATAAATTATTTGCTGATTGATTAACATTCAAAAACAACACAAAAAGCAGTTTATTTCTTCTTTATGCGAAGTGACTGCGTCGACGAGCATTTATGAAAAAGTTTTACTTTTTCTTAGCTTCTTTTTTTGCGGGCGCTTTTGCTTCTGCTGTTTTTGCAGGAGCATTTGGCGTAGTTGCCGTCGCAGAAGTTGCAGCAGGAGTAGCAGCCGTAGTCGTGGCAGTTGCTTGTGCAGCAGCGGCAGCAGCTTCTTTAGCAGCTTGTTCTTGTTTGAGAAGTTTATCTGTTTGAGAAGTTTATCTTGTTGCGACTTTACATCAGAGAAATATTCTTCAAGTTGTTTCTTTTTTTCTTCAGAAGTTTTTGTTTTTTCTTCTTTGATTTCCTTGTTAAATTTTCCTTCATCAATTTCATGTTCTATTTCAACAGGTGATTTATTTTCAATTAAAACTCCAAGTGAAACACAAGTTCCAACGACGGTTTTAACTGCAGATTTTAAATCCTTACAAAGCATGTTTGAAAATTTAGTTTTAGCTACAGAAATTATTTGTTCAATTGAAGCATTTGCTGCAAACTGTTTTTTTTGAGTTCCGGATCCTTTTTCAATTTTAAGCTCTCTTTTCAAAAGTTCTGAAACTGGTGGTGAAAAAACTTTAACTTCAAAAATCTTTGTTCCGACGTCAACATCTAATTCTACCGGAACTTTAAGTCCCTTGAAATCAGCAGTCGATTCATTAATTTTTTGAAGAACCTGATTCATATTTATTCCAGCTGGTCCAAGCTTCTGACTAAGAGTTGGTCCTGGTTTCATTTCTCCACCCTCAACAAGTAATTTTATTATCATTTAATTTTCCTCGGATGAGTTTTCATCATCCATATCTTCTCTTCGGATAACTTTAACATTATCCATTTTTATTGATACTGGTAATGGAACAACTGCTCCAAGCAAGCTTACAACAATTTCTTCTTTCTGTTTGTCTATTCTTAAAACTTTTGCTTTTTCTCCTTTAAGGGTTGAACCAATAATTTCGATTATGTCTCCTTCTTTTATTGAAACCGTCGACGCTGATGATTCAAACATATTTTTTATCTCGTCAAGAGTTGTTGTTTTTCCAATTATTCCTTTAACATATGGAAGATTAAATGAAGCTTCCTCTGCAGAATCTCTATCTTCAGCCTCGATAAGAATATATCCTCTCATTCCGTGTGGACGAGTTACTGAAAAAACATTTAAATTTTTTTTACGAGCTCTGTCAGCAATCATGTCGAGTGCCCGCTCTTCTTTATTAGTCATTACCTTAATAATAAATATCATTTTGTTTTA
This sequence comes from Candidatus Pacearchaeota archaeon, assembly GCA_018303895.1. GTDB lineage: Archaea > Nanobdellota > Nanobdellia > Pacearchaeales > GW2011-AR1 > CABMGN01. The sequence goes on along the minus strand of JAGVXJ010000068.1, from coordinate 8,052 downwards.
TTTTTTGAATTGTTTAGTTTCAACTAACTCCTAAATTTTTAGAAGTAGTTAGAAATAAGTAAGGAAAAGGGTTTTTAAATTTTCTGTTTAGGTAAAAATTAACCGGCAATCATCTTAATGACAATTGAAATTAAAAAACCAAACAGGCCTAGAATAACAATACCTATTGCCGAAATTTTAGCAACCATCTCAAATTCTTTTCTTGAAGGTTTTTTAAGTGTTGACCAAACTCGTTTACATTTTATTAAAAAAGATTTTGCGTTCGTTGAGAAACCAGAACCGCCCAAATTATTGTCTTCCATAATTAAATCAAATATTCAGAGTTTTTAAAATTTCGTTTATTAGGCTAAATGAGGAATTTTGAAATTGACTGGAGAAGTTTCATCCAAGAAAGTATAATTTTTTTTTGTGCACAAAATTTTTTTGTCTTCTTCCGAAGGAATTTTTGCATAAAAACAATCTCGAGAACAAAGAGTACAATATCCTTTCTCCTCGAAAATAGTTGTATTAAATGGGAGAGCTGAACATAATCTTTCTAAAACTTTAACTTTGTATTCGTTTATTTCGATTCCCATTTTATTATTGACTTTCAAAAAATTCAATCCCCAATTCTTCTTCAATTTCTTTTCTTCTCGTTTCGTCGAGAGTATCAACATCTCCCAAAATTTGCGAACTTCTTACGCCAGTCACAATAATTAAAACTCTTATTGATTTTTCCATGTCTGGAGAAATTTTTGCACCCCAAATTATTTTTGCATCTGGACTTAATTTTGAACCAACGGAGTCCATAACAATTCTACATTCATCCAAAGTCATGTCAGGTCCACCGACGATATTTACTAAAGCTCCTTGCGCATTTGCAATGTCCACATCAAGTAAAGGATTATTTATTGCTTTCTCAACAGCATCGGCAGCACGATTTTGAGAATCGCTTTCACCCATCCCAATTAAAGAAACTCCACCATTAGTCATTACTGCACGAATATCTGCAAAGTCTAAATTTACAAGTCCGGAAGTAGTAATTAATTCAGTTGTGCCTTTCACAGCATTCGTTAAAATCTCGTCGGCAATTTTAAATGCGGTATGCAAAGGTAAATCTGGGGCAAGTTCAAGAAGTTTATCATTTGGGATAACAATCAAAGTATCGACGGAAGCTTGCATTTTTTCAAGGCCTTCCATAGCATTCTCAATTCTTTTTGCACCCTCAAGAGTGAAAGGCAAAGTTACAACTCCGATAGTCAAGGCACCTTGCTTTTTAGATAATGCTGCAACGACTGGTGCTGCACCAGTTCCAGTTCCTCCACCCAAACCACAAGTTATGAAAACCATATCTCCGCCAGAAAGTTTTTTCTTAATTTCAGATTCTGATTCTTTCGCAGCCTCGGCACCAACTTTAGGATTGCTTCCAGCACCAAGACCCATGGTCAATTCTTTTCCGATTAGAATTTTATGATCTGCGTTAGCATAAAGCAAATCCTGTGCGTCGGTGTTTATCGCAATAAGTTCTCCACCTTTGATTCCAATTTCTCTCATTCTACTCAAAGAATTATTTCCGCCACCACCAATTCCTATTACTTTTATCTTCGCAGCCTGTTTCTTTAATAGCTCTTCAAGTTCTTTATCAATTTCCCGAACTTCGTCCGAAGAGTTTTTCTCTTTTGTTTCACTTCTTTTGAACATATCATCAGTCATGAAAAGGAGAATCAATTTGTGTTTATAAGTATTATTATGTAAATGTAGAGGAATAATCAAGAGTATTAAGATTAGACTAAATCTTTTATGGAAAATAAAGAATAAAGAGAAAAGGGAATATTTTTTTCACTATTGTTTAAATCAGTCCGATTGACAACAACATAAGCTCCTGAAATTTTTGCGCTGGTTAGTTGGATTTTATCTGCTAACAAATTAATGCTTTTCCCTGTTGAAAAAACATCGTCGATAAAAGCACAAACATCGCTTGGATTTGGAATGTAACCTTCAATTGCTTTTTTCATTCCGTGAGTTCGTTCCTCTGCTCGAACCATCGACAAGGGAAGGTTATAATTTGTAGAGATTGCACTTGCAAGAGCGATTCCGCCATAACCACAAGCAACAACACAACTAGTTTTTTCAGAAAATTTTTCTACAAGTAAGTCTCTCATTAGAATTAATGCCAAGGGATTTCCCAAAGCTAATTTAATGTCGAGATAAAAATTTGAAATTTTCCCGCTGGTTAAAGAGAAAGTTCCTTTTTGGACAACATTTAACTGATGTAATAAATTCATTAATTCTAATTTTTTATCTAAAGACATAAGAAAAAGAATAAAACAAAAGTTATAAGGATTTTGTTGAAACTTAATTTTTCATCTCTTCAACTTTATCTTTTATCTTTTGAGAAATTTCTTTTTTGTTTTCAAGAGAAAGTTCTTTTACTTCAAGTTCCAAACCTAAAATTTCTTTGAATTTGTCTTTGAACAAAATCAAGAGTTGTGAATATCCAGTCGGAACTTCTACAATTAATTTGTTAGCTGAAACTGAAAACTCAAAATTTTGTCTGAAAAAGAAATCAAACAGAGCTTTTACTTTTTCATTTATATCAGTGACTTTTCTTTTTAGATTAACCTTGTAAATAACTTCTTTTCCAGCAAGAGGATGATTGAAATCAGTAATTACTCTTCCGCCAGAAACTGACAAAATTTTTCCCAATTTTCCGTCGAAATTCAAAACATCTCCCTGAGTTGGATTTATTCTTTGAGCATGAAAAACTTTTATCGGAACAACCTGAACTAATTTTGGATTCCTAACCCCAAAAGATTTTTCTGGAGAAATTTCGATATTATACGAAGCAGAATTTTCTGGTTTATCAATTAAAAAATCTTCAACACCCTCGAGAAACATTTTTTCTCCCAAACAAAAAACAAATGGCTTGACATTCATATCATGCTTTTCTTTGCTGTGATTATGACCAGCGTGCATTTTTTCAACGTCTGCTTTAATGTTTGAATCAAAAATTTCTTCGCCGTCTTTCAATTTTCCAGTGAATTCTATTTCAACAAAATCTTTTTTTTGCAAAGCCATGAAAAAATTATAAGAAGAGTGTTTAAAAAAGTTTGCGAAGGTTAGATTGCACCAGAGAATTTAAGATCTCCTTTTTTAGGTTCAAGATAAGGTTTCATTCCAGAATCCGAATGTTCCAAAATAAAGTCAAAAACATTTAGAATAAATGGATCACTTACCTCTCCTTTTAGAGTATTATAACAAAAATTAAAATGGGCTATTGTTTTTGATTTTCTTACTAATTTGTTAAGATTTTTGTCTTTCATAATCCAACGATCATATAATAATTCGAATAAATCTTTTTTGACTGTGCTAGATTCATCTATTGAAATAGCAAAATGTTCGTAGCGATCTATATCACTAATCTTATAATGGTCATTAGGAAGAAGTGTTTCAAACATTTTAGATAGATATTTTGCACGAGCTAATTTAGAAAAATCCATAGAGTATTTTTGCATTAATTCATTTCTTCTTCCGCTGTCAAGACTAATCTTCGCCATGTTGTCTATTAATTCTCTTGGCAAACCATTTTGCTCTGCAATATCATAAAGATAAGTTTTTGGGACCATCTCTCCTAAAATTAATTGAACTAATTTATCTTGAGATTGAGTCAGGCTATTTTTTTCTTTCAATTCCGCTTCACGAGTCATGAATCTTTCATAAAAACTTCCGGCAAGTGCAAGAATTGTGTCGGCATCTTTTTTTGAAATCATTTCCAAATCAGCTTCTGGAATTTGTTGAGATATCTGATTGGAAGAGATAGATTCCAAACTTTCTGAAGGTGTTCTTGGCAATTGCCCGTTTCTGAATTGAGTTGATTGAGCCATTTTGTTTTAACTCTCCAGTTATTACGACTTTTAAATCTTTTGATTTAAAGGATATTTATTTTTTAGAAATAGAAAAATTTAGTAAAAATCTTTATAAACATACTTTTTTTATTGTCCGTATGGTATTAAAAATTATAGAGGCAACAGAGGCGAAAGCTGGCGTCAACATTATGGTTGATGGAGTTCCTTGCGTTGTAAGAAGTATGGATGTTTCAAAGACAGGAAAGCACGGACACGCAAAATGTAGAATTGAAGCAATGCCTTTAATTGCAGGAAACAAGAAAGTTTTTGTTAGCCCGGGACATGATAAGTTCGAAGTTCCAATGGTGGATAAAAGAAAAGCACAAGTTCTTTCAAAAGGAGATAAAGTTGCGAGTGTTATGGATTTAGAAAATTTTGAAACAATGGATATTCCTTGCCCTGATGAAGAATTGTTCGCCCAATTAGTTGAAGGCGAAAATTGTGAATATTGGGATATAGAGGGACAAAAAATTATTAGAAGAAAAGTATAATTTTTTGTTCCAGAAATGCTCGCCGAACGTAGTCGCTTCGCATAGAGGGTCAGAAAATTATTAGAAGAAAAGTACAATTCTATTTTTGGAAAAATATATAAACAAGTTGGCATGGTAATTTCATGCCCTCTCGAAATAAAGTTTATCTCTTAACTGGTGGATTGGTTCCCTTATTGGAAAATAGACATAATGTTCCTTTAAGTGACGAGATTAAACAATCATTGAGACTCCTTGAGCAATACTACTTTACTGAAATGCGGGACTTGATTGGAAAGAGAGAAGATAGCGATGAAAAAGGAAATTTTTCTTGGGAAATGAAATTTATTTCAGATAGAGAAATCGATTCGGGCTTGAGAAAAGTAATCTCGGAAAATGGTGGATCAAATCCGATTATAAGTTTTGATGATGTTTATTGCCAAGATTTACCCGACGGAAATTATCATGTTACAAGAATTCAGAATCCGCACAATTTGAATGAACCACACAAACTTGGCCCAAGATTTAGAGCTGTTTCATTGGACGAGCAAGTAAGACAAATAAAAAAGCGGTATGGGAAAAAAATTGACTTGATGGACGTCGGAACTTTTGAAGGTGGGACACTTGGAGATGAAATCGAAAATAGATTTAGAGTAGAAGGAATTGAAGTAGAAAAAATTTATTTGGCTTTCGCAGGGAAAAAAGGAATCGAAAAACTTAATGCTATTGGATTGAATACAAAATATGTTCAAAGTTTTGATTGGATTGATTGGCTTGAAATGAGAGATTGTTTAGGTTTTGATGGTCGGAAAGTTCCGATGAGAAATACAGATAACTCTGCAAATCTTTTCATTAAATATTCAGAGAACCCAGAAAATTGGGCAAGTATCCCGAAAGAATTTGTTGAAGATTATAAAATCAAATATAAATCTTTCTTTAAAACGATTAAATCAATCTTGGCTATGGATGAAATAAGTGTAGCATTAAAACCGTCTAAAAGAAGTAATATTGTCTACGAATTAATAATCAAGAGAAAGAAAAATGAAGAAGAAGACTGATGTTTTTTTTGATATTGATGGGTGTTTTATTGACGAAAAATACCGATTTAATATCCCAGTTGATGAATTAAAAAAGGAATTAAGAAAATATTTTGGTGAAATAAATTTCCATTTGAATTCAAATCGATCATTGAAAAATATTATTGATATTTGGTCACAGATAAAAACTAATGGATTAATAGTTTACGAAAATGGGCAGGGAGTTTTTAATCCGGCAAAAAATTTGGATGAAAATGCATTTGGTGTTAAATTTTCGCGGGAGAACCTGAAAAAAAGTTTGAAAAATTTATGTGACAGAGTTTCTTTTATATCTACAGATGACTTAGTCAAAAGTCCAGAAAAATTTTTCAGTTCGCTTTCTAAAGAAGCATACTGTGAAAAAAGCAGAATCTTTACAGCGACAGTTTATCCAAGAGTAATCAATCAAGGAATTCCAACAGAGAACGATGAATTTACTTCAAATGTTTTTGAAAGATTAAAAAAAGTTTACGGAGAAAAATACAATCTTTTCTTTTCTAAAAAGTATGGGAATATTATTCTCACTCCAAAAAATGCTTTGAAGAGTAATCCGATGAAAAAAATTGCGGGAGAAAATAGAATAGCTTCATTTGGAGATGAAATTCCAGACATATTAATGTTTCAAGAATCTTCACCAAAAATGATTGGTTGTCCGGCAAACGCGAGAGAAGAAGTAAAAAGATTTGTAAGAAAAAATAACGGACTAGTTTCAAGAAAATCCTACACTGAAGGAGTTTTAGATTTTGTGAATTATATCCAGAAGATAATCTAAAAATATTTAAAACCTGCGAGACAAATTAAATAATGATTCAACCACATTTGAAAATAGACAAGATTCAAAATTATGTTCTTCTTCCCGGAGATCCAGACAGAGTTGGAAAGATATTGAAATTTTTGACTAATGAAAAAGAAATTAATAATAATCGCGGGCTTAGAATTGCCGAGGGGAATTATGAAGATACAAAAATTTCAGTAGTCACGACGGGAATGGGATGTCCTTCAGCAGCAATTGTAACTGAAGAGCTGGCTAATGTTAAAGCAAAAGTTTTGATAAGAATCGGAACCTGTGGTGGATTGTTAAAAGAAATGGAACCTGGAGATTTGATAATTCCTGATTCAGCATGGTGTGCCGACGGAACGACAAAAGAATATGGTTATGAAAATCAAAAAATTAAAGCGAACAAAGAAGTTTTTAACGCGTTAGTTGAAGCAGCAAAAAAATTGAAAGTGAGATATTTCGTCGGAACAAACAGAACTCACGACGCATTTTATGAACCTTTGGAAAATTTTACAAAATTGGAAGGAAAAAATTTAGTCAGTTCGGAGATGGAATGTTCGGCAGTTTTTTTAGTTGCTCAATTAAGAAAAATGATGGCTGGTGCGATATTAACTGTTAACACGCCTGAACCACCGGAAGAAGTTAGAAAAAATCCGGAAGTAATCTATCGTCTCGTCGATGAAAATAAGGTTGATGAAGGAATGAAAAACTCAATCAAAGTCGTCCTTGAAGCGATAAAAATTCTGGAAAGTAAAAATTTAAAAACTGGTTATAACTGAAAATTCTATGACAGCTAAACTCAAACTCGCCTTAGTGCGAGAATGTTTTCATTGATCCAAAGAAGGATTTCTACAGCTGTGCTTTTGATCTTTTTAACTTGTTAAAAAGTCAACTGAATGATTTGCCTGCAAATCTTTCTATTGATTCTAAGTTTTTGAATAAGAATCTTTTTATATCAAGTTTTTCTCAATTGAATAAATTGGAATTTGAGGGCTATAATGGCGGTTGTAGTTCAGTGGTAGAATGTGGGATTGTGGATCCCAAGACGCGAGTTCGATTCTCGCCTCCCGCTTCATGCGAAGTCACTGCGCCAATCTTTGCTTACAAAGTTGGGACCGAGCTTGTGAGAGTCTGGACGAGCATTAATGAAAGAAATGAAAAAATTTCTTTCTTTTTTTGGAGGATTTGCTTAATATGAAAGCTGATTATATTCACCTACTCTATTTTGAAAATTGCAGGGGGAAATAGCACGGCGTTAGTTAGCAACTACCCTCGAGAATTAAAAAATCAAGTTTCAAAGGAATTGCTAAAAAAAGTTGAACAGGTTGATTTTATTTCTTCAAAAAATGGAATTCCAAAATTGGAACTTATGGGGGGAGAATTATGCATTAATGGGACATTAGCTTTTGCGTCTCAACTAGAAAATAAACAAGGAAAAATATTCACCAGTGGAATAACAGAAGGAATTGACTATGAAAATTCCGGAGAGAAAACTAAAATAAAAATCCCATTAGATTATCAACGATTTGACAAGGTAATTTTATTTGGTGGAATTGGATTTATTTGCATTAACAAAAAAGATGGAGAAAAAACCTCAAAAGAATTTCTTTTAGAAATGTCCAATAAGTATAACAAACCCGCCTTCGGTGTAATTATTTATAATCAAAACAAATAACTCCTTATGTTTATGTTCGTGAAGTCAATTCTTTTGTAAAAGAAACTGCTTGTGGTTCGGGAAGTATTGCATTTAATCTTTTTAGTGGATTTAAAAAAATAATCCAACCAACTGGAGAGTCAATAGAAGTAAAAATAAATAAAAAATTTATAGAAGTTTCTGCAGAAGTTAA
>JAGVXJ010000027.1:7385-9106 GCA_018303895.1 Candidatus Pacearchaeota archaeon | reverse complement strand
TAAAAGTATTTATGTTATTTAATTGTATGATAAACATTCAAAAAATAAAATCCAAAAAAACAACCAAAGAACTTTTTGAATTTGGAATTTTGAACATTGACAAGCCGTCTGGCCCGACGAGTTTTAATATTTCAGATTTTGTCAGAAAAAAATTAGACCTGAATAAAACTTCACATTTTGGAACTCTCGACCCGAAAGTAACTGGCGTTTTGCCGATTGCATTAAATCGCGCCTGCAAACTCACGGGATTTTTTTTGGGCGAAGACAAGGAATACATTGGAGTAATGAGATTGCACGAAGAAGTTTCATTGAATGAAATTGAAAAAGCAATTCAAGAAAAATTTTCAGGAATTATAAAACAAACTCCGCCGTTAAAGTCAAGAGTTAAACGCCAGGAACGGGAAAGAGAAATTAAAAGTTTTGAGATTCTCGAGCAGGATAAAAAAGATTTTCTTTTCCGCGCAGAAGTTCAGGGAGGAACTTACATAAGAAAATTAATTGATGATCTGGGAAAAAAACTTGGCGTCGGAGCGCATATGCTTGAACTTAGAAGAACACGCGCGGGAATTTTTTTAGAGCACGACAAGAATTTTCCGTTGGCGAATTTGTATGATTTTGAAAAAGCAGTTGAAGAATACAAAAATGGCGAAGAGAATCTATTGAGAACGATGATAATTCCTGCAGAAATTGTTTCAGAACTTTTTTCCGTCGTGGAAATAAAAAAAGATAATTTGGAAAAAATCTTCACAGGAAAGCCAATTTCAAAAAACGATTTGATTAAAGATTGCAAAATGGAAAAAGGAAAAACAATTTGTGTTTTTTGCGAAGAAAAATTTGTTGGAATTTATGAAGTTATAAATCAGGAAGATATTTTTGCTAAATCTAAATTTATTTTGCAACCTGTAAGATAAATTTTTAATCTAAATCTTTTAGGCAACCAAAATATTGTCTTGAAACATTCGGATTAGTATCTAATATTTCATAACCTCTATTTTCGTTTTCTTCCCTAATCTGCTCACACAAGGTTGCAACTTCTGTATCACTATACCCAAAACTATCTTTTTTCCAATCTGGCCCTTTTCCAGGTCTTAATCCCATAATTCAACAAAGTTTTATAAGTTTAAAAAATTAATTGTGTTATATGCATCACTTCATATATTTTTCAAAAAGCAGTCCAACGTCGGGAAATTTCGATTTGGCGAATCTTTCAAAAGCCGGACGACTTGATATTGCAATTCATTCTTTGATACAAGGACTTTTTTTATCGCACGATTTCCGTCGGGATGTTGTTTTTCATTTGGTATTTTATGGAATGCCCGATCCGCCAAAGCATATTGAAATTCAAATTCAAGATGGAACTCCGATAAATAAAAAGGATATTGGAAAAATGATAAAGACAATCTTATACAAATATCGCGAAGGAAAAAAGCACGAAGTTTTTCCTGGTTGTTTTATTGAGAAAAAAAGTCTCTTGAAATTAGTGGGAGATTTAGAAGAGCAAGGAAAAGAAATTTTCATTCTGGATAAACGAGGAGAGAGTTTGAGAAAAATAAAAATTTCAAAAGATTGCGTTTTTATTTTAGGTGACCACGAAGGGCTTCCAAAAAAAGAATTGAAGAGATTAAAAGAAATAGCGACGTCGGTTTCTGTCGGTCCGAAAATATATTTCGCGTCGCAGGTTGTCGCTGTAGTGAATAATGAATTAGATGTCAGAGGAATTT
>JAGVXJ010000027.1:0-7331 GCA_018303895.1 Candidatus Pacearchaeota archaeon | reverse complement strand
GATGTCAGAGGAATTTAACACAGAAAAGTTTAAAAGATATCTTCTTAAAAAAGTTTTATGAACTTAATAAAATTCTTATTTCCTTTTAGGAAAATGAATTTCTCCCAGCTTAGCGAAAACGAAAAAAAGATGATGGAGAAAATCAGGGAATCTGAAAAAGAGTTCAAGCAGGAAAATCGTTTTGCTTATCATTCTAAATTAGAAGAATTTTATAGAATGTTGGAGGATTATAATGGAAAACATAAGTCTTATTTCCAAAATAAATTTGATGATTTGAAAGAAAGATATAGATATTGAGAACCTTAATAAACTCTTCTCAACTTTTTTATTTATGAAAAAATCAGTGCGGCTTTATGTTAACGGAACGGTTCAGGGAGTTTTTTTCCGAATGTTCGTGAAAGAAAACGCAGAAAGAAATAATGTCAAAGGATTCATAAGAAACCTTGAAGACGGACGAGTTGAAGTTTTTTTAGAGGGCGATTTTGACGATGTTAACAAAATGATTGAACTTTGCAAAAAGGGGCCAAAGCATTCAATGATTAAGAATGTAGAGATTAAACCAGAAAAATTTCAGGATTTTAAAGTGTTCAAGATTTTGCATATTTAATAGATTGTCAATAACACAAATTAATTTAAATAATCTTTACTAAAATAAACAAATGAGTGTAAGAAATATAGATAATATTGAATATCAATTGTTCTTACCAGAATTAACAAGTCTGGAAGTGGCAAGATTATATGGTACTCTTGAAACATCTAAAGTTTTGGAAGTAGCAGATGAGTCTGTTCTTGGGAGATTAAATCATGTTGTTTTAAGAGGAACTGCAAAACCTGTTGGATATATTGGCGCAGATAATCAGGTTGAACTTATTAATCCCGGTGATAAATATTTAGTATTTGCGCGCATTTATTTTGAGGGATTGGTTAATCAATGTTTAGAAGAAAATCAAAGAAAAATCTTAGAAAGATAATCTCACTACTATAAAATTCTTCAATAATTATTTAAGGTTATGATTTTTAATTTTTAAAAAAGAGAAAATGATTTACACAAATTCTGACGGAGGTTGTAGGGGGAATCCTGGAGTCGGAGCAATTGGCGTGCTTGTTCGGAAAGACGGAGAAATTCTCACAAAATTCAGCAAGAAAATTGGAAATTATGTCACAAACAATATCGCAGAATACGAAGCGCTGATTAAAGCGCTGGAACTCGCTTCAACTTACACGAATGATGAATTAACTTGTTTCCTTGATTCAGAATTAATTGTCAAGCAACTTCTTGGGGAATATCGCGTCAAGGATCCGAAATTGCTTCCGCTTTTTTTAAAAGTGCAGAAACTTCAAGAAAATTTCAAATCAATTCAATACAAACATGTTTCGCGTTGGGATAAATTCCAGCAAATTGTCGACGAAATTTTGAACGAAGAACTGGATAAACTTGGTTACAATAGATATAGAAAATGAAGAGGAAAGATTAAATCAAAACAACTTCTTTGTTAAGAATATTGCCTGATGTATCTTTTATTTGGTATAAAACCTTTACCCCTTCTTCAGGAAAATTTTCTTTAGTAATTCTATAATTCATTCTGAATTTATTGCATTTATTACAAATTTTTTTTGTCTTCTCATTAAGAGTGTATTGAGCATAACTTTTTTCATTTAACCCCCCTGTGACTTTAAAGAAAAAATATCTACCGCTTTCAGTTTTTGTTACATTAATATTTAATATCAATGGTTCAGTTTCCTGAGGAGGATTATTTTCTTGAGGGGGATTATTATTTTCTTCCGGAGTAGGATTTACTTGAGGGGGAATTTCAGGTTGAGGAGCAGGAGGCGGACTTGCTATTTTTCTTTTTCCAAGGTCCTGAACATAATAAGTATATCCATTAAAATAATAAACTCCTAATCCCATTTCATTATAATTAGAAGAAATCATATTGCTGTAATGTCCTGCGCTATTTTTCCACATTGAAAAAACTATTTCTGCATTAGGGCTTCCATAATGATAAGCAATATTTTCACCCAATGCATAATATCCAGTATATCCTGCATTTTTTATTCTTGTTGAAAAACTTGTTCCGTCAATAGAAGTGTGGCTAAAATATCCTTTTTCTGCCATGTCTTTAGCATGCAGATAAGCTGCTTCAGTCAGGTCAGAATTTAAAACAAGATTATTCTTTCCAAGGTTTGATCTTTCATTATTAATTAACCTAAGAAAATCTTCTTCAGTGCTTGCAAGAGCATTTCCAATGAACAACAATAAAAATATCGACGCAATAATTAATTTGAATTTAGTTTGCATTAAAATCAATCATATTTACCTTTTATAAAATCTAGTTACTCTTTTTTCAAATAACTAGCTGTCACGAATATCTTTTACAAACGGGTGTACTTATATTTGGGTCACTAAAGATTTAATAATCTTAGAATTTTGTCTAAATTAATCTTTTTTAGGATTTCTCTTAGAATTATTTAACAGGCTTTATTTCTTTTCGACGGCATTCATAATAATTCCCATTAGAATTGTAAAGATTAAAAACGAAAAAACACATGGAGAGTTGCGTGCATTTCAATTTTTCTTAAAGCAAAATAATGGATAATTAATGTTAAAATAATCGAAACAAAATACCACAAAAAATAATTCGGTTCTCTTTTCATCGTGATCTATTTTATTTCACAGATTTCATTTCCTTCCAAGCAAGTTCAAACATCTGTTCTAAAGCCGATGCAAAAAATTCTGTGTTTATCCAAACCCCAATATCATAATTTGGATGGAATTTCTCGTCGTCAAGAAGCATAAACATTAACTGATTTGAATCAATAATCGTAAATCTAGCTTTTATTTTGTCAAGATTTCTAACTTCTGCAACTCTTTTTAATTCTCTTGCAATTTTGATATTGTTATTATCAATTGGAGCAGCAATTCTTATTTTAATTCCCCTCTTTTTGCATTGTTCCAAACTCGGCATCAATGCTTCCAATTTCCTATTAATTCCCTCAGCAGTTGTCACGATTGTAATGGTTTTCTCTGCATCTCGAATCATCATATCCAAATGATTGTACAAATTTTGTCTTCCCTTTAAACTTCCCGATAAATCTGTTGGTTCAACGAATTTAATTCCCTTTGTAAACAAACTGCTAAGCTCTTCAAGAACATCGTCGCCCTTTAACGCTTCAAGTCGTTGTGTTTTTTCTTTAGCGTAAACCATCAAATTTTTCTTAACCCTCTCGATAACTTCTTCGGGTTTTAATGCAACAAATTTAATCGGCTTGCCAAGTTTCATAATAATAAATCCTTTTTTCTCCAAACTTTCCAAGATATCATAAGTTCTTGACCTCGGAACATCAGAGATACTGCTCAATTCCCCTGCGGTTGAAGTTCCCCGGGAAAGTAAAGATGCCCAAACCTTAACTTCATAAAGATTTAAATCAAAAATTTTTCTCAATCGACTTAAAAATTCATCTCGGATAATCATTTGCATTTACCTTCCATTTTAAAATTCAGATAATCAAATATTTTTGTTTCTGTTTTCATTTTATTTTTAAACATTGTTATAATAAAAGAGTGAACCCAAAACATTACTAAATGGTAGTCATTTAATCACCCTTTTTTCTTTTATTTTAAAGTATGAATTGTTTTTAAATCTTTCCTTGTTAGTTGTAACAATCTAAATTTTTTTAATTGTTTTATCTTCGGCAAATTTTTTTATAAAAATATCGCATTTCTCGTCGGTGTTAAACAATTATAAAATTTTTTTTCTTCTATTAAACCCCGCGAGACCAACTAAACCTGTTCCCAATAATAATATCGAAGCAGGTACAGGAACATTATTTGGTTGGGGGAGAATTTTTTCTCCGACATAGAAAAAACCTTTTGGAGATCTCAATGCTCCAAAATAAGAATATGCATTAACTTTGCCGTCTGAAGTCAAGCCCACGAAAAATAAATCGTTTTCATTAAGAGGATTCCCATTTTTTTCAGTGGGTTTAAAAGAATAATTATAAAGATATGCACTTCTTGGGGTAACAAGGTCATCTTTAATCATAGTCGCAGACGCTGTCGTAGTTAACAAGGCTAATCCTCCAATTAAAGGCAACATAATTTTTTTTATGCTCATAATCTGAGATAATAAACCCTCTTTTTAAATCTTGTTGTTTCGGGGAGCGTGTCTAAAAAATAATTTTATACAAGAGGTTTTTACTAACCCCAAATTTTTAACACTGAGTTTTTTTACCCGCAATTCGCAATCTCGCACGCGTTATTCAAATAAAATTTGTCGCTACCACGAACTTGTTCGCCCCTCGTTAAACACTGAAGTGCTCTGCTCCCAACCTCGCACGAAGTTTTTTTTTCTGGCTATACTTCTACCACGAAGTTGCTCGCTTTTTGTTGTAAAAACCTCAGAATTATTAGACACACGCTTGTTCCAATTTTTTATTCCCAAATTGGATTATTTTATAACAATTTCTATTTGCCCTGTTTTGTCTTTGATTTTAAAATCAAAAGTGTCTTTAATATTTTTATTTTCAAAGTTAACTATTTCAATATTTTTTGCGTTGGTTCTATCTTTTATGAAATCTTTTTCCATTTCGAGAATTTTTTTGAATTCGTCGTCGGTGTTTATGCATAATTCAATTAAATCTTTTTTATCTAATCCCATATTTTTTCTGCACGACTGCACAAATCTGGACATTTCCCGTGCATAACCTTCTGCTTCAAGTTCAGGTGTGAGTGTTGTGTTGAGTTCAACAACAAACTCAGTTTCTTTTTCTGCAGGAGATTTAAATTTTAAATTTTTAACATTAAGTTGGGATTGAATCAGCTCTTTAACACCCTTAAATCTTTCAGAACCTTTAATGAAAATAGTTGCTTCATGTAAGGGCCACTTCAAACCGATTTTTGCCTTGTCCCTTTCGGCTAAACCTTTTTCAATTATCCCAAGAGTTTCTTCAAAAATTGCTTCTAATTTTTCATCAATCTTTTTCTCGTTGGCTTTTGGCCATTTTGAAAGATGCGCAGATTTTTTGCTGAAATTTGAAAAAATATTTTCTGAAATATAAGGTGCAAACGGCGCAAGCAGCAATGAAACTTTTTCCAAAATCTCCCCGATAATCTCTTTTGTGTCTTCTCGGTCACGAGTCATTTTAATATAACTCCTTGAAAAATCATTCACAACAAAATTCTGAATTTCCCTGAACGGAATGTCAATTTTATAATTCTCTAAACTTTCTGTAACTTTCTTTATCAGTGAATTAAGCTTACTTAAAATCCATTCGTCTTCGATTTGTTTTTTATTTTTTTTATTTTCTAATTGAAGATAAAATTTTTTTGTGTTATCAAGCACATTCAAAAACGGGAGAACTGACTCTCTTATTAGATTTTCAGAAAACCTCTTGAAGTTTCCCGCATCTGTTGTGCAAAATTGCAATCTAATTGCATCAACACCAACTTTGTCAATTATTTCTCTTGGCTTGATTATATTCCCTTTTGATTTTGACATTTTTTCCCCTTTCTCGTCGACAATATGCCCCGCGCAAATAACATTCTTGTAAGCAGGCTTTTCAAAAAGAATTGTCGACAAAACATGCATTGTGTAAAACCATCCTCGGGTCTGGTCAATTGCTTCTGAAATATAATCATAAGGAAATCTTTTTTTGAAATAATCTTTATTTTCAAATGGATAATGAAATTGCGCAAATGGCGCTGAACCCGAATCATACCAGCAGTCAATCACATCAGAAACTCTTGACATTTCTTTTTTGCATTCACATCTGATTTTCACTTCGTCAATCCATGGCTTATGCAAATCAATTTTTCCTTTAATTTTTTTAGAAGATTCTTTTTTCAGTTCTTCAACGCTTCCAACAATCTTTTCTTTTCCGCATTCACATTTCCATATTGGCAAAGGAGTTCCCCAAAACTTAAATCTTGAAAGTGCCCAGTCTTTTGCGCCCTCAAGCCAGTTGCCGAATCTTCCCTCTTTGATATGCGAAGGCTCCCAATTTATTTGTTTGTTTAATTCAATCATTTTATCCCGAATAGAACTCACTTTTACAAACCACGAGTTGATTGCATAATATAAAAGAGGCGTATCGCATCTCCAGCAAAAAGGATATGAGTGGGTTATTTTTTCTTTTTTGTAAAGCAGACCTCTTTCTTTCAAATCTTCTTTAATATCTTTTTCAGCGCTTTCATCTTCACCATACATCCCAGCGGTGTGAACAATTCCTGTTCCGTCTTCAGTTGTCACAAAATCCGCAGCAATAATTTTATGCGAGTTTTCATTTTGCGCTTCTTTAATCTCATAAAGCGGTTCGTATTCTAACCCGATTAAATCCTTTCCTTTCATTTCCTCGACAATTTTGTAATCTCCCCTTAAAACGTCTAATCTTTTTTTTGCTAAGATTATCAAATCTCCGTCAGCAAGTTTTACTTTCACATAATCAATTTTTTTCCCAACAGCTAAAGCAATATTTCCTGGAAGTGTCCACGGAGTTGTTGTCCATGCTAAAATATATTCGCCTTTTTTATTTTTTAATTTGAATGCAACAAAAACTGATTCTTCTGTAACATCTTTGTAACCTTGAGCAACTTCATGACTTGAAAGAGGCGTTCCGCACCGAGGGCAAAACGGCACAACTTTGTGCCCTTCGTAAAGCATTTTCTTTTTGTAAAGTTCTTTTAGACTCCACCATACACTTTCAACATAATCATTATCCAAAGTCACATAAGGATTTTTCAAATCAACCCAATAATTAAGATCTTCTGTTGATTTATTCCAGTCTTCAATATTAGAAAAAACACTTTCTCTGCATTCTTTTATGAATTTTTCTTCTCCAAATTTCACAACATCTTTTTTAGAGCCCAATCCCAGTTTTTTTTCAATCTGAACTTCAACAGGCAATCCATGGCAATCCCAACCTGCTTTTCTCGGAACAGAAAAACCTTGCATAAATTTAAATTTGCAAATCAAATCTTTGTAAGTTCTAGTCTCAAGATGATGC
Organism: Candidatus Pacearchaeota archaeon; assembly: GCA_018303895.1. Taxonomy (GTDB): domain Archaea; phylum Nanobdellota; class Nanobdellia; order Pacearchaeales; family GW2011-AR1; genus CABMGN01. Next base: position 329 of record JAGVXJ010000027.1, on the reverse strand, counting down.
AATCCAGGAGGAGCATTTGCTGTCGGCGGCCCCTCAAGAAATGAAAAAATCTTTCTGCTAGGAATATCAAAAACTGCCTTGTCTATTTCTTTTTTGTTTTTCTTCCAAATTTTCCTCGCATCTTCTTCAATTTCCTTAAAATTATACATTCTATTTATTGCACTTCTATTCTTTTAAATATTTAGTTAAGTAATTCATAAGCCGATCTGTGAGTAAATTCCTATACAGACAATTTCTTTCAGTAGGACATGTGAACCAGCTGAATTGTTCAAGGGCTTTCCTCACGTCTTCTTTTTGATTAATCAATTCTTCAGGGTTTTGTGTCTGGG
>JAGVXJ010000026.1 GCA_018303895.1 Candidatus Pacearchaeota archaeon | reverse complement strand
TGAATAAATAAAAAAGAGAAACCAGTTGGTAAGAACCCTTGAGCCAAAGATATCTTAGAAAAAGAAAAAATCCAATAATAGCAAAGAAAAAAGCAGAAGAGACATAAGGAAGAATAAAATAACCGAAAACACCTTTCTTGAAAAAATCTTTTCTGTATTTGATTATCGTCTGGAGCCCGCCGAGATTCCATCTAACACGCTGTTTAATCCATTCTTTAAGTCTGCTCGGAACACTGGTGTAAACAATTGCGTCGTAGGACATTCTCGTTGTATATCCCGCGCTCAAAATATGCCAAGTTATTTCTATATCTTCAGTAAGATTTTTTGTGTCAAAGCCCCCAATTTTTCTAACCACCGACGTTCGGTAAAGACTGAATGGTCCGTTGGTAACATAAACTGAATCTACAAAATCAAGCAACTTTCTCGTCCAGGCAATAATTGAATAGTCCATAATCTGAAATTTTTCTAACCAATTTTTTTTGTTTTTAACAAGAACTCTTGAGGTTACTGCACCGACGGTGGTATCTCCAAAATGCCCAAGCATGTTAATTAACGCATCGCTTTTAGGATAAGAATCAGCGTCGACGACAGCCATGAATTTTCCATGAATCATTTTTATCGCTTCATTTAAAGAATCTGCTTTTCCAGAATTAGGTTTGTCCAAAACTTTAATGCAAGAATATTTTTTTTCGAGAGCCCTCGCAATTTTTAATGTGCCGTCTTTACTCCCATCGTTAATTATAATAATTTCTTTTTTATTCATAGGATAATCAAGAGCAATCAAACTGGTTACTGTTTTTTTGATAGTTTTCTCTTCATTGTATGCTGGAACAAGAAAAGAAATCAAAGGTTTTTCTTTTGAAAGTGGAGGAACATAATGCAAAAAAGATTTGTATCTGTAATGAAGAATTAAAAAAATAAACATGAAAAAAAAACCAAAGAAAAAAACAAGCAAATAAACCCAGATTAACCAATCCATCTTAATTTTCCACCGTGTTAGAATTTTTTTCTTCTTCCGGACTTTTTTTCAATTTTACTTTTTCTACCATTGTAGGTTCTTTTGGTAAAAGAACCCCATCAACAACTGTTTTCAGACTATCATTCTCACCGACGTTAAAATATTCAAAAAACTCATCGCTCAAACTAAGCTCATTTGTATGTCCAATTTTTTTCTTATTTATTAAACCCAAATCTTCAAATTTTTTCACATGGTCATATCCCTTGTTTCCTCGAATTTTTATAACAACAGATTGCTTTATTGGTTGTTTGTAAGCAATAATCGCCAAAGTTTCCTGCTCGGCTTTTGTAAACTCTGCACTGCCCGTCGCAAGTTTGTTAACTATAAAAGAAAATTCCTGTCGCACATCCATCTTCCACATTCCATTTTTCTCAACAATCTCGACGGCAGAATCATCTTTAGAATATTTATCTTTTATTTTTTCAAGAAGTTCTCTAATTATTAAAGGATTTAAATCAGAAAGAGAAATTAAATCTGGCATCGTTAAAAATCTGCCTGAAACAAAAAAAATCGCTTCAACAAGACGCATATTTTCTCGTTCCTTTTCACCTTCTATCTCCTCAAGAGTTTTACTCGAAACATCCATTAAGAAATTAGGAAAGAGTTGTTTAAAAGATTTTATTTTTATTTAGATTAAGTCTTTTTATTGAAAGTTTTTATTCATTTCCAAAACTTTTCCTTAAAAGATTTTATTTTATTTTTATTCAGATTAAGTCTTTTTATTGAAAGTTTTTATTCATTTCCAAAACTTTTCCTTAAAAGATTTTATTTTTATTTAGATTAAGTCTTTTTATTGAAAGTTTTTATTCATTTCCAAAACTTTTCCTTAAAAGAATTACCCCAAAAGGAATTTTGAAGAGAACGAGAATTTTATCAAGAAAAAATATCTTGAGTTGCTCACAACAAAAAGGACAGGGAGCAGGGAAGAAAAAATTCAGTGTAAGAAATTGGGGGGAATGGTGAGCAACGAAGAAAAAGAAACAATTAAAAACACACAAAAAATGAGAAAATAATGGGAAAAAGCAGAAAACCAGACGGATATAGAATGATTGCTGAATTCAGAGAAAGAGCAAAATTTTTTTGTGATGGATATGGAAATGAATTTAGTAGTATTTTAATGGATACAGATTTGAGCTTTGAATCAGGAAATCCGGAAAAAAATAAGAAGATAGGAATAAGAGTTGAATATCTAAAAGAATTAATTGATACAATGGAACTTACTGGAAAAGAAAAAGATTATGACTTGCTTAGTCGGATAAAAGAAAAAATTCAGGATTTGCCTCTGGTTTTCGCCGAAGCAGTAGAAAAAAAAGAAATAAGTGCTTTTTACGAATTTTATCATGACATAAAAGTTTATGGCGATGCATACCGAGTAAGACTAAACGAACTAAGAAGAAAAATAAGAAAATGGTTCGGAAATGACAACATAAAATTTAGCACAACAAATATTTTTGGAAAACTTGAAAAGAACGTTCTCGGAAAAGACTATCTTTATGAAAAGACAGATTTTTAATTTTTATTAATTTCTGAAGGGGAATAAAATATTTTCTGATAATAAAACTTGAGCAGTTTTAGTTGGAGAGGAAGCGAGCAATTTCGTGAGAGATTTTGCGCCGAAGGCGCCGATGGGCGGGTGGGCGGGAACTATCGAACGAAGTTGCGAGTTGGAGCGCTGGTGGTCGAGGATTTCGCGAATAAGAAAATTGAATTGATTTAAATTGAGCGAGGTCGCGAGTAATGGTGAGCAACGAGAATTTCAAAATCTAATAAAAAAGATTTAAAAAAAGAAAAGTATTGATATAAATAATAAAAAGGTGAAAATGAATCGCACAATAAAACTTCTGATGATTTCAGATATTTTTCTGGTAACTGGTTTCGGTTTGACAAATCCAATTCTTGCAATTTTTATAAAAGACAACATCGTCGGTGGAACAATTTTCATGGCGAGTTTGGCCGCAACAATTTACATGGTTATAAAATGTCTTGTTCAACTTCCATTCTCAAAATACGTCGACAAACATGACCATAAAGTGAAATGGGTAATTATTGGAACGTTCATGATTGCAGTAGTTCCTTTTGTGTATATGTTCGCGAATGATATGAAAACCGTTTTCCTGGCACAAATAATTCACGGAATCGGAAGCGGTTTAGTTTATCCAACCTGGCTTGGACTTTGGAGCACTCATCTCGACAAAAAACATGAAAGTTTTGAATGGAGTTTATATTCGACGCTGGTTACTCTCGGTTCAGCTGGAGCAGCAATTATCGGAGGAATAATTTCTCAATCTCTTGGATTTAAACTTGCTTTCTTCTTTGTCTTCCTATTATCTCTCGTCGGAGCTTTCATACTTTTCTATCTAAAAAGAAAAGACACCATTTTACCAAAAGCAAAATTCACACACTACCAGAAAAAGAGAAGAGTTTTGAGTTTGGGACAATGAAGGGGAAATTAGATGGGAAAGAATAAATTCAATACAATTGCCAAAAGAATAGTTAAGTTTTGCATTTCTACAAATAAGAAATTTATTTTTATTTCAGGAAATGGTGGCTCAGGAAAAACTGAATTAAGCAAAATTCTTTCAAAAGAAGCGGGTAAATATAGTAATGTTAATCTTCTAGATATGGATGACTTTGTTGTTAGTACTAAACTCAGAAATAGTGCAACTGCAACATGGAAAGATATGCAAAAGAAAGAACACACAGGAAGATATACCACTTCTTTTGTTGAATCTTATTTTTTACAAAACATAAAAGCAATTATTTACAATCTTGAAAAAGGCAATAATTATTATCATTGGCCCAAAAAAGCTAAAAAATCCCAAGAGTGTCGATTATTATATGGGGATGCAGTTTTAACAATCATCGAGGGAGTGGGTACTGTTTTTTTAGAAAAGAAAAAATCCAATTCAGTAAGTATTTTCTTGCAATGTAAAAAAGAATTGGAAATTAATCGAAGAATTAAAAGAGCAGAAAAAAGTAATGAAAAAACTGCTGAAGAAGTAAAAAAATATTTTGATGAGAGAGATAGTCAATATGAAACTAACATCAAACCTTATATGAAAGAACACGAAATTGTGCTTGAAAGTCTAGAAGATTTCTCAATAAACATTATACGAGACGATTTTGACATTTTAAAATAAATTGCTCACAACATTAGGGACGAATGGAAATTAAAGGAAAATCATAAACTTTCCAAAGGACTTTTTATATTAATCATCGTCGGAGAAATCATATGAGTATAGATTAAAGTTGTTTCAGGAGATTTATGTCCGAGCAACGATTGAACTTCACTTAAAGAATTCTCGTTCTCAATTAAGTGCGTCGCAAAACTATGTCTTAAAGAGTGAGGATGAATTTTCTTTTTTATTCCAGAAATTTTAATTGCTTTTTTTATTATTTGTTGAATTGTTCTCGAAGAATACCTCTCGTTTCTATTACTTTGGAAAAGATAGTTCTCATCGATTAAGTTTTCTCTTTCAATTAATTTTTTAATAGCAGGAACTAAATTTTTGGCAACAATTATTATTCTGTCTTTTCCCCCTTTTCCATTTCTAACAAATCCATATTCTTTAGAGAATTTTGCATAATCTATTTTTTTGTTATTTTCTGCAAGATTCTCTTCATGAGAAGTTTGTAATTTTTGTGAAAAATTTGTTTTCGCAAACTTCTCTTTATCTAATTCTAAATCTTTAACTTTTAAATTCAATAATTCAGAAACTCTTAAGCCAGCAGAATACATAAGACAAATCATCAATTGATGTTTGAAATTTATAATAGAATCAATTAATTTTTTTGTTTCTTCTTTTGTTAAAAACTCAGGCAATCTCTTCGGTGTTTTTGAATATTTTATATCAATCCACATTCTTTTCTCGAGGACATTTTCAAAAAGAAAACGCAAAGCCATATGATAAACATTCATTGTGCTTCCCGCAGAATTTTTTTCAGATAAATATTCGAGAAATAATCGAACATCTTTTTTGGAAATATATCTTATGTCCTTTTTAGTCCATTTCATAAATCTTTCAATACAAGACAAATATGTTTCAGCTGTTCGCGGACTTAATCTCCGTCGATAACATTCCTTTTTAATTGCCTCTTCAATATTTACTGGAATATAACTCATTAAAAAATGAACAAAGATTAGTATAAAAACTTCAGTTTTAATTTTCAAATTACAATAATTTTTAGATACTGAATAAAAATCCAGCCTTTTCAAGGCTTAAAGCGAACATATTTGCAATAGTTCGCATAAAGTCTGTTAGCCAAACAATTTTTTATCTTTCCGTCGGAGATTTTGATAAAAAACTTTTTGCTCAAACATTTATTTGAATACTCGCAAAACATTCCAGAGGGAAA
>JAGVXJ010000025.1 GCA_018303895.1 Candidatus Pacearchaeota archaeon | reverse complement strand
AAGCCAACTTATGGAAGCGTATCGCGTTATGGTTTAATTGATATGTGCATGAGTTTTGACCAGATAGGACCGATTGCAAAAAATGTTAGCGATGCTGCGTTGTTGTTGAGTGTAATTTATGGCAAGGATGAGTGTGATGCAATAAGTCAAGAAGGGACACCACAGGTGTACACCAAGGAGGTGCGAGAACCTGCTAACGCAGGCCCCGAAAAATCTTCTACGAAGATTTTTACTAGGGGCATTAATTTAAAAAATATTAATCAGATTCCAAAGAAATTAAAAGTTGGAATTTTGGATTTTCCAATTCGTGATGAAAGAATTCAAGAATTAGTTGAAGAGAAAATAAAAAAAGCGAGTGAGAAATACAACTGGACAATTCAGAAAATTAAAATTCCTTATTTGGATTTGGCTGTTGCAACTTATTTTCCAATTGTTTATGTTGAGTTCTTTTCAGCGACGAGAAAATTCGACGGAAGGCGTTATGGAAAAAGAATTGAGGAAGTTTGCGGGCCTGAAGTTTTGAGAAGAATTTTGGGCGGAAGCGAAATTTCAAAAGCAGAACACAAGGGAAGATATTATTCTCAAGCATTGAAAGTTCGGAAATTAATTCAGGAAGAATTTAGAAAAGCATTTGAAAAAGTTGATTGCATTATTTCTCCTGTTGTTCCTCGGTTGCCTCATAAAATCGGAGAGAAAATTTCTTCAGAAGAAATGTTTCAGTATGACGCGCTGACTTGTCCGATGAATCTCGCGGGAAATTGCGCTGTGAGTTTGCCTTGCGGGGAAATTCGCATTGCTGACGCTCGCGAAGGAAAACGTGGGGTTAGTGGGAATTCTCGAGGGGATAATGGAAAAGAAAGTGGAATTAGTGATGATGTTCGTGGAGTTCCTGTTGGAATGCAGATTGCTTGTGATAAATTTTGCGATGAGAAAATGTTGCAGATTGCTAGGGCGATTGAGAAAGTGGGGGAGTGAATGTATATGTTTGAAGATAGAAATGTTTTTTAGTCTGGGATTATTTGAAATTTATGGAGAATGATTTGAATTTAGAACTTAGTAAAGAAGAATTTAGTTATGGATTTATAATTGAGGTTTTAACAAGAGGTTTATACCCAGATAAATTTCATGTTATAAGGGAATATATACAAAATTCTTTTGATGCAATTTGTAAATGGAGAAGAGATCCTCATTTTGATGACCAAGGGTCAATTTCAATAAAGGTCACTAATAATTCTATCCTTATTTTTGATAATGGGACTGGAATGGATAAACAAAAAATAAATCAATATAGGTATGTAGGATATTCTGAGAAGAGGGTTGGGGAATCTACGGGGTTTAGGGGAATTGGAAAACTATCTGGCATTTCTGTTGCTGAAAAATTGATTGTCACTTCTTCTGCTTATGGGGTGAAAGAAAAAAATAGATTAATTTTTGACACTCAGGGGATGATCCTTGAAATTCTCGATTTAAAATCAAGGGGAGAGAATATCGCTTTAAATGAATTAATAAGAAATTATACTGATATTCAGACAAGCCCTGAAGAAGAAGAAAAACATTACACTTTAGTGGAATTGAATAACATAAGACCCGATTCTAGGATTCTTCTAGATGAAGATGCCCTAATTAATTTTATTGGAATGAATTGTCCTGTTGATTTTGATCCGGGGTTTGAATTTGGAGAAGAAATAACTAATAAAATTAAAGAAATGGTTGATGATTATGAGACAGTGATAATTAAAGTTGGTGAAAGACAAGTTTACAAACCTTACATTACCCCCTGTAAAAGGCCAGAATATTATACAATTTGGAAAGAGGAATCTGAAGAGGAAGAAGACTCCGAACTACTTTGTTTTTCCTGGTATTGTAAGAATAAAGAAAAAGGTCAATTTGAAGATAAGGAAAGGAGTGGTTTATTATTTAGGTCTAAAAACTTTACAATTGGGGACCGTTTTCTTACGAGAGAAAAACTTTGGGCAGCAACTCCCGAGAAATCTGAAGAGGAAGAAGACTCCGAACTACTTTGTTTTTCCTGGTATTGTAAGAATAAAGAAAAAGGTCAATTTGAAGAGACTATTAAGAATACTTCAGAAGAATATGAAGAAGGAAAAATTTCAAAGGAATTAGAGGTTCAAAAGATTATTTCTTTATATAATTTATTGGATGATTCTAAAAAAAGAATAAACAAATTGCCAACAGAGTTAGATAAACAGAAAAGTAGAAGACTAATGCAAAAGGCTCAAAATCTTATAGACACCTTCAAAAAAATAAAAGAGAAAAATGTTGAAAGTAAATTTTATGATATTACAGCGGAGTTGGGTTTTGATGATTCTTGTAAAAAATTATATGATTTTATAATTGCTTCACTTCAAGATACATTAGTTGATAAAGAAGAAATTTGTGAAGAAGTTATTAAAAAAATTCATTCTTTATTGAGAGAGCAATGGAAGTAGATAAAATAGGTTTTTTTACCAAAAATAAGCAGAAGGTAAGAGAAATGAACCTTTTATTAATTAAGGATTTTTATAATGAAAGTGGGTCAAAATTAAAATACTTTGGATTGCCTTCTGAGGAAATGCAAGATATTTATTTTTGGAAAGATTATTTGTCAAGTATTGGTGCTGTTGAAAGAGGAACTAGGGGTCAGGAATTTATAAAACAACATGATTTGGTTTTAACCTCTTTTCTATTGGGTATTTCAGATAAACTTGAATTATACCGAGGAGATATGGATGATATTCTTATTTATGGCAAAGATTATTTTGGAAATAAAATAGATTATCCTTACCAATTAGTTAATATGGATTATACTGGGGGTTTATTTTACAAGGAAGATAAAGATAAATCTAAAAGGATAGACTCAATTAAGAGTCTTCTTAGGAATCAGGCAAAGTTTAGACAAGATTTCATTCTTCTAATAACTTGCAATTTTGATAATGATTTTGATGCTGAATATAAAAATTTTATTGAGAAATTTATTTTAAAATCAGAAGATCAAAAAAAAGAAAGTTTATCGAGGCTAACTATAGAAATATTGATAAAAAGACTAAGTTGAAGATTTTAACAATTTCTTTAATTCAGGATCTTTCTAAGGAATTTTTTGAGTGCCAAACTTATTTTCCCATTTTTTATTTAGGGAATAAAAATACCGAGATGGTAAATTTTTCTTTTAGGCTTAAATACATTGATAAATTTATTAATGAGAAGAAAGTTAAGCTAAAAGATGAGCAAATAATTAATTTCCCTATTTTTAATTGTAATGAAGGAGAAATAAAAAAAATGAAAACTAAGATTCTCCCGAGAAACTAAATAATCTTTAATCCTTCATCTTCAATAATTTTCATTGTCTGCATTTTTCTCTCTTTTGTTGCATGTCTTTTATCGATAAATGTTTTGAAAGGCATATTTTTGAAAAGTCCTGGCTGATTACACCATGATGCAAGATCTGTGTAAAAAGGTTTGTTTGGTGAAGTGTAACAATTTGTATGTCTCATGATGTAAGGGAGACATTTATTTTTTCTCAAGAAATAAACTCTGTCCAAATCTTGTTTCAATGTTGATTCAAATCCAATAAGAACATAAAATTTTGTCTTCCAGTTCCCAACAAATCTTTTCCACAACTTTAAATTTCTCTCAATTATTGGTTTATCTAGTGGATTATCAAATGCAAAAATAAATTCTCCGTCGTAATTTAAATCAATTAAGGCCTTAATCTTATTTTCTGTTAATAATCTAAAATCTAATCCTTGTTTGAATGTAATCTTCTTTCCAGTTTTTTTTAATTGTCTTAAAAATTCAAGGCACTTTTCCTCGGGCAAGGCTAAAAAATTATTATCCAATAACATAATTTTGGGAAGTTTTGGGTTGTAAAAATCTTTGATTGAAGCATAAATGTGAAGCATACCTTCTTTTTTTCGAACAAAACAAAATTTGCAATTTCTGATGCAACCTCGCGTGATATACCCAATACTATATTCGTTTCCCGCGTACAAATTATAATCTGGATAAAGATGTTCAACTTTTTCTGGGAGTTTTTTCCTAAAATTATACCCTGTTCCGCCACAATGCACTTCTTTACAATTTATTACTTTAACTGCATCTTTGTTCGGCAAAAATAAAATACTCACAAAAACCTTGTCATATTCTTTTCCGTCGATGATTTTTGTTTCTTCTTTTTTCTTATCTGGATAACCTGAATAATTAAGTTGTATTAAATCAACCTTGAATTTCTTTTTTTTAAAATAAGTGGATAATTTCATCAAAGCCAAATTAGGAATAGAACTATCGACGTCAATCAGACAGATCCTCTTTTTTTTGCAACCCCTTAAATCAAGCATTAATATTAATTAGAATTAAATATTTATAAAACTGCCGATCAAATCATTTTAATTCTTTTTCTAAAATCTCCCTCGCCGTCTTATAATCAACCCTCTTACCACTCAATTTCATAACTTGCCCGATTAAAAAATTCAGAGCATTGGCTTCGCCTTTTTTATAATCCTCGACGGCTTTTTTGTTTTCTTTTATAACTTTCTCAACTATTTTTTTGATTTCCCCAGAGTCGCTGATTGAAGCGTGCTTTTCAATTTCGCTTTTTGGCGACGAGGATTTCTCTTTCCAGCTTCTCAAAATATCTTTTGCTTTCAATTCGGTTATTTTGTTTTTCTCAATTAAATCCAGCAATTCAATAAAATGATTCGGCAGTATCTCAATGTCTTCAAGTTCAATTTTGTTGTAATTCAAAACACTCAAGAGCTCTTCTGTCACCCAGCGAATCGCGAGTTTTGGATTTGCTTCTTCAATTATCTTCTCAAAAAATTCAACAATGTCAAGTTTCTTTGTCAAAATCTCCGCGGACTTTTTTTCAATTTTATGTTTCTTAATAATTTTCTTTAACTTCTCGTGAGGCGTTTCTGGCAATTGCGATTTTATTTTTGAAATTCTTTTTTTGTCAAGTTTTATTATTGGCAAGTCGGGCTCTGTGATGAATCGATAATCCTGCGCTTCTTCCTTGGAACGCATTTTAATTGTGATGCCTTTTGCTTCGTCGAACATTCGCGTTTCCTGAACTTTTGGAAGGTCTTTTTTTTGTCTTTCAAGTTCAAACTCAATCGCGGATTTTATTTTTTTCAAGCCGTTCACATTTTTTATTTCAATTCTCTTACCATTTGGAATTGAAACATTCACGTCTGCTTTTATTCCTGATTTTTTGTCAATCGCTTTGATGTAACCGAGAGTTGAGATTAATTGTTTCAGCCAGTCAATCACTTGCTCGGAATTTTTGAAATCAGGTTCTGTCACGATTTCAATTAATGGAGAACCTGAACGATTGTAATCAATCTCGCCGGTTTTTGGATTCCAGCTCGCAGGGTCTTCTTCAAGATGCGCTTCTGTGATTTTTATTCCGAGAAATTCGCCTTTTTCTCCGACGGGAATTGCGTGCGGACCCGAAAGCGTGTTCTGAAAACCTTTTGGCAAATCAGGCCAGTCATAATGTTTTCTCTGCCACGGAATTTTTTCATTTATTTTGCAATTTAAAATCAGAGAAATCTGAATTGCTTTTTCAATCGCAGTTTTATTTGGAAGCAGAGGTTTTGAACCAGGTTGCGCTGTGCAAATCGGGCAGATGTTCACATTCGGCCTTGTCAGTTTCGCCCCGTGAATCGACGCACAGTTGCAGAATAATTTTTTT
>JAGVXJ010000044.1 GCA_018303895.1 Candidatus Pacearchaeota archaeon | reverse complement strand
GTTTAATTAGCAGAATTAATTTTGAGCAAGGATATTATCCTAGTCAAGGTAAAAATCATTATTTAAAAGGAGAAATATATGAAGGAAAAATTAATTATAAAAATAAAGAGGATATCTTAAAAGAAATTTATTCTTCAATTACGAGGATTTCTCGTGGGGAAATTGATGAAATTAAACAGAGAATTGAAAAATTTTGTAAAAATTCTGATTTAATTCTTAGTGCAATGAATAATCAGGGAATTTATAGTGATGGAACTATAAAAGGAATGCAGGATTTTTTTATGCAGTCTCCTTCTTTTATTGAAAATTTTGAAATACCTATTGACCCTTTATTAGAACGAAGATCTAAAGACCTTCTTGCTAAAGTTATTGATTCAGAGATTTCTGAATGGAAAGGTTGTGGAATTGAACTAACTCGTTCAACATTAAAGCTTGAAAACAGAGAAGGGCATGAAACTTTTAAGAAAATTTTTAATGAGGTTTTTTAGTTACCCAGTTTATTGATTAATAATTTAAATATCATCCAGCATTAATAAAACTTTATTGGAATTATTCTTTTGAAATTCAGATGAAATATCATTGAGAATTTTTTCTATTAAATCTGTTTCAGAGTTTTTTATTGAAAAATTTCCCTGTGTTCTGTAAATCAAATGAGCTAATTCATGAATAACTCCTGTTTCAAAATCAGATGTTGATGAAGGTTTTCTTGGAGCAAAAATTATTGCCTTTTCTTTTTTATAAGGGGGCATTAAAAGGTAACCTTCGCTTTCTTTTAGAATTATTCCGTCTACATAATCTAATAATGTTTTTTCAAGAAGCTGTGAGGTCAAAGGTTTTTCCCTAATAGCTTTTTCTAATTCATTTGAAGAAATTTTTAACCAAAAATTATTTAGGTTTTTCATCTCGAAATATATAATTGTTCAATTCTGTGAATTCTTTCTTTGTCCTCGGGATGGCTATTTTGATAATCCATTGGACTAAGCGCACGGAGATTTTTTAATTTAATTTTAATCACCAATCAAATTTCTTCTTGATTGGAGTTATTTCCCCGCAAGTATAAACTAATTTTGAGGATTTTTGAGTGTCTCTTGCCAGATTTACTAAAGCAGGAGTATAACAAGGAGAAAGAGGGTTTAATGCAGCATCTTCCAGATTTGGAATTAATGTATCTAAATTTGGTTTGCATATTAGACCTGCATATTAGACCTGCATTATAAGGTCTACTTCCTTTTCTGGTTTTCATAATTATTTTAAGGAATAGGAGTTTATAAAAATTATTGTAATGAAATTTAAAATTAAACTTGAAACAATTTCTTTAAAGTTTTGTCAGTTAAAATTATAACTAAGATCATTGATGCAAACCAGAATAGAGGATAAAACGGAATTGATAAATCAAGACTTGTGTGATATGCCCAGTTTAGATTTTGTTCATAGTTTGTAAAAATTCTTGATAGGAGAAAGAGTATAATTATCTGAATTAAACTTATCATCCAAGACAGTTTTGCTTTTTTGTTTATTTTTTTGAGAAGAAGAATTCCGAGTGGAATTGTGAATAAATGTTGCAATGCAATTGTTTTTGAAATTAATGAAAATGGTTCAAAGAAATAACTTGTAATGTTGAAGAGAGTATGTCCAAGAAAAAAATATGAAAAAAAGTCTACTGTCCAAATAATTAACGGAATTGTTAAAATGTTTAGCTGGGATTTTACAAGAGAGGAATTTTTAGTTAAAGCGCCGATGCCAATAAGGCAGAGTCCAAAATAACAAAACCATAAAATATTTTCAGGACCATTTTGAATTGAAGTGTTGACTATTGCTGCAATTCCGAAAAGCAAAAAAAGCAAGCCAAGAATTTTAATTGTTGTATCTTTTTCCATATCACTAGAAGTTTTTTGGCTATTTAGAATTTGCTCCCATAAAAAAATTTTATAAACTCTCTTCTCATTTTCAAATCATGGTGATAAGTTCAAAGACAGCTTCTGAAATTGACGAGGCGAAAGAAGAAGAGAATTTGAAGGAGCTTGAAGCGATTTTTTTTGTTTCAGGGCGATTTTTGAATTTGCCTGAACTTGTTTCACTTAGCGATATGAATCCGATTCTTCTTCGGGATTTGATTGGAAAATTGCAGGAGAAATATGAAAATAATAATTCTGCGATTGAGATAGTTGAGAAAAATGAAATGTGGAAAATGGATGTGCGGAGCGAATACTCGCATGTAATAAATAAATTAGCGACGGGAAGCAGTGAGTTTTCAAAAGCAGAGCAGGAGACGCTCGCTATAATTGCGTTTAAGCAACCGATTAAGCAGTCTGTGATTATAAAAATTCGCGGGAATAAAGCATACGATCACATTCAGAAATTCGCGGGCTTGGGTTTGATAAAAAAGAAAAAAACCGGGCACACAAATGAATTAAGTTTGAGCGAAGATTTTTATGATTATTTTGGAGTTGTTGAAGGCGAAGAGCATTCAGAGAAAGAAGAAAGTAATAAAGAATAAGTTGAAAGTGATGATTGAAGTGAGGAAGAAAGAAGGGAATAATTTGCTTCTCCGTTGGCTCAGGATTAATTGCTTAGAAATTGCTCTGAGCAAATTTCTTCGCTTTTGAATTTGTTAAGAGGATAAATTTTTTGTAAGTTAGAAAGAGTATTCTTTTGAAATTCAGTACAAGTTGGTAGTGAATTCACCGACGGGAAAGTTTTTATAGTTGGGGGTTTGTTAAGAAAATTATGGAAAATAAAAATGCATACACTCCTGAAGAAGTTAAGGAGATAATCCATTTAGTAAGGAGTTATTATGGAAATATCCATTTTCAGGATATGGAGAAAGTATCTATGTCGGTTAATGAGGGTAAATTTAATTCGCTTAAAACTCTAAGAGGTCCATATGATTCATCTAAGTTTGTACTTTCTGAAAAAGAAAAATCTCTGGAAGATTAAACTTAATCAAACCATAAAAATACTAATTCCCGAAAATCTCCGGCAATCTTTAGACGATTAGGTAATATAATTTATTTTCTCACAATACAAAATCTTTAAAACTTCTTTAACCAGATAATTTTATGCCAGAAGTATTAACTGTAATTTATCTTGTGTATATGTTTCTCGCGATTTATTTTCTCTCGTTGTTCCTCTTGATTTATTTTCAGAACAGAAAGCAGTTTTACGAAATTCCGAAGATCGAAAAAAATTTTTCTTTGGGCATTGTTATTCCGTGTTTTAACGCCGAGAAGCAAATCGGCGAGACGATTCAGAAGTTGATTAATTCGGAATACAAAAATTTGAAACAAATAGTTGTGGTTGATGATTGCTCGACAGACAATACTTTCAAAATCGCGAAAAGTTTTGAGAAAATTGATAAGAGAGTTTTGGTTGTTCAAACCCCTCAAAACACAGGAAGAGCAGCGGGAGCGAAAAATTTCGGAGCGAAGTTTATCAAAACAGAATTAATTGGTTTTACCGACGATGATTCAAGACCGAAAAGCGACGCGATTCCTTGCATGATTGGATATTTCAATGACGAAAAAGTTGGTGGAGTTACTTCAAGAGTTTTGGTGCAGAATAAAGAAAATCTCCTGTCAAAATTTCAGGCAGTTGAATACAAGGTCATTGCGTTTGCGAGAAAAATTCTCGGATTCATTGATTCAATTTATGTAACCAACGGACCGTTGAGCATTTATCGAAAATCGGTTTTCGACGAGGTGAATGGTTTTAGCATGACGAACTGGACAGAAGATATTGAAATCACTTGGCACATTGTTTCAAAAGGTTATGGAATCCGCATGGCGATTCCTGCGATGGTTTACACAATTGTTCCGACGAAATTCAAGCAATGGTTTAGACAAAGGTTGAGATGGAATGTCGGAGGAATTCAGACAATTAATTCCTACAAAAAATCTTTTATGAAGAATGGAATGCTGGGTTTGTTTATTCTTCCTTATTTTGTTCTCTCTTGGGCATTAGCAATTTTTGGATTTTGTGTTTTAGTTTACAGAATAATAAGAATGATTGCGCTTAGATATCTTGGAACAAAAATGTCAATTGAAGCGCAGACCGCGATTCTTTCTTTTAATGATTTGAATTTTTATCCGAGCATACTTGTTTTTTTCGGAATAGTTATATTAGTATTTTCTATTTTTTATAATGTGTTCGCGCTTCTTCGTTCGCGAGAGAAAGAATTTAAAAACGAGGGGATTTTCACTCTTTTCGGATATATGATATTTTATTTGACAGTTTATCCTGCGATACTTATCATGTCAATAATTAATTTTATTAAAGGGAAGGACAAGTGGTGATTTTTGTTACTTTTATTAAATGATTACAAAATAAAAAGATTTTTAAAGTTTAATTTTCTAGAAAAATCATGGCACCAATTATAGAAACAAGTGAAGAAACATTAAGAACGCTTAATCCTCAAATTTATACTCGCAGATTTGATTTGGAATCTAAATCAGATACCAAACTTTTTAACAAATCAGATTTTGTCTATGTTCCATCAATAAATCTTTATGTTGCGAAAGAAAGAAAATTGCTTGGAAAAAATTGGTTTGAATCTCACCAAGAACTTCAGAAAAATAGTGAAAGAATGTTAATTATCCCAGAATTTGTTGAATTTCTAAAATATGCTAAAACAAATCATCCAGAAATTTATAATGAGATTACAGAAGTAAGAAACCCTTGGAGAGCAGAATGGCTCGACGCTGATTTTAAAACAAAAGGAAAAGATTTAGAAGTTAGATATAATCACTTATTTGATAATGAAGGAAATATTGTAAAATATGATTCAGAAATTCTTGATAAAGAAACTTTGATGAAAAACAAAACACCTGGAATTTCTTTGGAAAGTTGGCTTCAAAATCCAACAAAACAGGGTTTGCCGAATAAAGATACAAAATCAGAAGATTTATTTTATTGGTTCCCTCTAAGCGACAATAATTCAGTCGCGAGGTTCGATGCGTATTCCGTCGGGACTGACCTGGATTGTGGTAGGAGTCCGTCGGGCAGGGGCTCGGGGGGTGGGGTACGCGCCGTTAAGGCGCGAGTAAGTTCGGCTCGCGAAACAATACAATATTTTTAAAACTCCTAATTTCTAAATTAAACATGTTGAAAAGCAAAAAGCACGTGTTTTGGGAAGCGTTTTTTATAACAGTTGTAATTTTCCTTATGGGTTTGCTTATCGGTGTTGCAATTGAAGCGAGCAGATTGAATGACATGCGCAATCGGAAATTTCCCTGTTGGATATTTTCACATTTAATGATTTGCTCAAGTTGGGAAAAATAAACTGCGAGATTATTGCGGAGGAAAATATAAAATTCGCCGACAGAATTTACGACGAGGCGAGGTTGCTTTCCAAATATTCAAGCTCTGAAAAAATAACTGAGCTTTCCAAATCGGTTCATAAAAAATATGACTTGATGAGAACTTTGCTGTGGATTAATGCGATTGAAGCAAAAGACAAATGCAGTTCCCAGCCGATTACCGTTGTTTATCTTTATGAACTTGAAACAGAGGACCTCGCGCAAAAAGCAACGCAGAATGTTTGGTCTAAAATACTTCTTGAATTGAAAGAGAAAAAAGGAAATGCAATTCTCTTGATTCCGATTTCTGTGGACAATGATATTGCTTCGTTGAGGACGCTTATAGAAGAATACAAAATAGAAAAATATCCTGTTTTAATAATTGACAATGAAGATGTTGTTAGTGAATTGGAGAGCGTGGAAAATTTAGAGAAGTATTTGAATTAGATTTATATGTATTGTAAAAGATAACAATCTTAAAAAACACCAGTTCTATTGATTTTTATGAAAAAATGTTTTAGGTGCGAGATTACCGAGGACAAGGTGCAATTAATGGATATGATTACAGGCAAGGGAATTGTGCAGGTTTGCAGAAAATGTTATTCTAACGAAAATGCTCCTTTGATTAAAAAGCCGAATGAAGCTCGTTTGAATGAACCGGAAAAAAAAGGAACTGTTTATGAAAGGTTGTCTAGGTCTGCGGGAATTACGCGTGAGAATGTCCGAAGAGAACCGACAAAGCAAGACGAGAATTTGAGGCAACTTGTTGAGAAAAATTTTGAAATGAATTTCAAGAAAGCAGAATCCCACGATGACCTTGTTGAGAATTTTCATTGGGTTATTATGAGAGTTCGGCGTTCGAAAAAAATAACTGCCGAGCAACTCGCGCAAAAAATAAACGAGCCCGTGGCTGCAATAAAGATGGCTGAAAGAGGGCTTCTTCCTGCGGGTTATCCGAGATTAATAAAAAAGATTGAGGACGCTTTGGGAATTCGGTTGGGAAAAAATGATCCTGAAAATGAGAAAAAGAAAATTGAAGTTGTTGATTCAGAATTCTTGGGCAAACCTGAAATGGTTTTTGACGGCGAAGTAGCAAGAAGATTGACGATTTCGGATTTGAAAAAAGCAAAAGAAAATTCAGAAAGTTATAATTTTAATGAGAAGGCTGGAAAAGATGAGAATGATGTTGAGTTCATTAAAATGGAAAATCTTGAAGCAGAACCCTCATTAGAAAACGCTGAAAAAGATAAGATAGAGAAAAAAGGAATTCGAAGATTTTTCTTTGGGAAGAAATGAAATCAAAATCTTTATAAACGAATTTTATTCTAATTCTATATGGAACTCAAGATATTAAAAAATTCAAAAGATGAAATTGAAGTAGAACTTGGAAATTTGACTCTTGTTGAGATTTTGAGAGTTTACTTGAACAAGGATTCCGCAGTTACGTTTACTGCGTGGAAAAGAAATCATCCGACGGAAAAACCGATTTTGGTTGTTAACACAAAAGGCAAGACCGCGAAAAAAGCGATTGATGACGCTGTCAAAGCAATAACAAAAGACCTTGACAAGGTTCTTGATGATTTTAAAAAATTGAAGTAGGTGATTGACACAGAGAATAGTTCTGAACAAGAAAATGAAAGTAATTATTGACACCGCACAAATAAATGTATACGCTCAGAATGTCCAAATAAGAAATGGGAATGGGAAAGTTGATGAATTAGAGGAATTAAAGATGGGTAGAACTTTCCTTCTGAATGCAGATTATCAGGGTAAGGAAATTCCTGCGCATGTTCTTTATTCAAAAGAAGGGGAATTTGGCGATGGAGTTTTGAGATTGAGTTATGAAGGAAAAAATTTGTTGGATGCTTCATCAATGACAATTGAAGCAAGTAAAGAAGGTTTAGAAAGACTTTCCTTAAAGAAGGGTTCTATTAGCACTTCGGAAACACCAACTAATCAAAGATTAATTATGTGGTCGCCTTATTCGGACATGAATGTTTTCAAGAAAAACAATAATCCTTATTAATTCTAAAATCAATATTAGATTATGATAGAAAATAAAATTTCAGCAGGAAGTTTTGATTTGAATAAATGGCTTTACGGCGGTTATGAAAAAGATGTTATCACGATGATTGCAGGTCCGCCTGGAAGCGGGAAGACGAATTTTGTTTTGCTCTCGGCGTGCAGTCAGGCGAATAAAGAAAATAAAGTTATTTTTGTAGATACTGAAGGAGGATTTTCCGTGGAGAGAGTGAAGCAAATTGCTGGAGAAACTTCAGAGAAAGTTCTTGAAAATATTTTCTTGCTTGAGCCAACGAATTTTGAAGAGCAGAAAAAGTGTTTTCTTAAGCTTCTTGATAAAGTGAAGAAAGAGCATGTTTCTCTGATTGTGATTGACGGAATGGCGATGCTTTACAGGTTGGAACTTGGCGACGCTGTTAAATCAAAAAATGAAGAAAATATTAAATCAATAAATCGCGATGTTGCAAAACAAATGCGCGCGCTTGCAGAAATCGCGCGAAAGCAAAGAATACCTGTTTTAATTACAAATCAGGTTTACGGAAGTTTTCAGAGCGAAGACGAATGGCGGAGCGGAAAAGAAAGAGAGATGAATATCGTCGGTGGGGATTTATTTAAGTATTGGAGCAAGTGCATAATTGAATTAAAAAATTTTAATGGAAGACGAAAAGCAGTTTTGCTGAAGCACAGAAGTTTGAAAGAAAATGAAATGAGTTTTGAAATTCGCGATAAGGGAATTTTTCGTAAGAGATGGATTTAACGAAAAATTCCATGTCCTCGCTTTGCTGTGGATACAAAACTTTATTTGAAGTTGTTTTGCATAAAGGTAATCTTTCGTAAGAGATGGATTTAAATTTATTATATTATATTTTACATAAATCTTTTTATAATCCCCTTCTAGACGATTTCATGGTAAATGGAAATTTAATTAATTTTGATGAGTTAAATAAGAATTATGAAGTTTCTGTTTGGGATAATTGCGCATTAAATGCTCGTTTAAAAAAAGATAATCACGGTTGTATAAATGACCGATCGAGTTTTGCGAGAATTCTTTTAAGAAATCTTCCTTTTTATAAGGGGATATTTGTCCCTGAAAAGGTTATGGGGGAGTATAGTTGTAAAAAAAATATATGTGGAGAAAGGGATGAATCAGAGAGATGTTTAACAAAAATGTTTAAGGAAATGGATAGAGTTTTGTCTGTTAATGATTTTCCCCTAGGTCCGAAAGTTGAAAAAAGGGACGAATTTCTTAAGGATATCCTTGAAGATTATAGCATTGATATTCAGGAGACGGATATAAGACTAATTTCTTGGGCAATGGAATTATCTAATTTTTATTGCGCTCCTGTTGCGATTATCTCAAATGATATGAAAGGCATAGCAAGATTTTACAGCAAACTTGTTGGGACAAAAATGATTCAGCCCAAAAGCATAGGATTTTTCCCAAGAAGAGATTGGGATTTATATGGTCTTTGAAAGTGACTAATGCAAATCATAACCAAATTTGAGTCTTGAATTTGTCGCTTTTTCATGGGCTTCCTGAATTAATCTAACACGATACATTGTTCCAAAAAATCCTGTTTTGTAAAATTCAGGGTCTTCGCACATCCTTTTTCTTTCTGCCTGAGTTTCTTTTATTATTATTCTTTCCTGTTCTTTTAATAAGTCTTGAATGTTCATGTTATT
>JAGVXJ010000043.1 GCA_018303895.1 Candidatus Pacearchaeota archaeon | reverse complement strand
AGAGCATTTGCAATTTTCATTGCTGCCTGCGGTTTTTCCGTGATAACTAAATCGTATCCATTTTTTTTGAGTTCTATTTTTTGAGGTTCATAGGAGATATTCCCATACTGTTTTTTTCCGGAGAATTTTTTTCGTGGGCTAAATCCAGAACCTTTTGAGTAACTTGGTTTGAAATCTTTTTTTATTTTTTTATTGCCTTTTTTTTCAGTTATCGTCTCTCTTTCAATATTTCTGACTAATTTTTCGGTTGTTTTTTTTGGCGATAATTCTGAAATAATCATTGGCTTTTCAATTTTTTCCGTCGTTATTTTTACATCTTCGAGATTTATTCTTGGAGAATAATTTTCTACAGTTTCTTCCTCATGGGTCTTTTGGAGTATTTTTTTCATTTTTGAGGTTTCATAACGTTTGAATCTAAGTTTTTATAGGTTTTTATTAAATATCTTGTCCATTTCTGCTGTTCTTTTTTCAGAACTAACTGAATTGTTAAACATTTTCCAGAATATTTTTGAAAGCCATTCAATCCATTCACGGTCTTTTATGGTATAAAATATGAATGTCTTTTCATTCAGCTCATTTTCTCTTCCAGTTGGTTCTTTTACTTCTTTTATATTGGCTATTTTTTTGTCCACAACAGTTATTCTCAGGGGTTGTTCTCTGTGACGAATTTCTATTAGTTCTTTTCCGTATTTATGATTCAGCGAGAGCAATTTCTCAACATTGTTTCTACCGCCGATGTCTACTCGGCAAATAATTTTTATTGAGATTCCTCTTTTGACCAAATTTTCCAAAACTTTGAAAACATCATTTTTCTTATCCTTGTAATTTACAAAACTTAAATTTCCGGAAAAGAATAAAACTTGTTTTTCTGCTTTGTTTAAAAATTCTGTAAAATCGCTTAACCTTCCTAAATCAACTTCATTTTTTCCTTGTTTTACCCACGCTGTTTTTTCTTTATCTTTTACGTGCTGAAAAATATTGAATCCAGAAAAATCGTGCTTTGTTTTTCCTGTTAGAATGTCTTTTTCCATTTGTTCCTGGAAAATTGAATTGCTTACTTTTTCGACTGATGCCCAATAAACTACTTTCAATGCTCCACGAGTTCCTTCTCTGAAATTTTTTGTAGATAATGTTCCGAATTGTTTTGTTATCTCGTCGACATATCTGTCTGCTGTTCGCCAATTTTTTCCGATGAACTGGGCAATTTCCTGAATTGAACGAGGCTGAGGATAAACAAAATCCTCTATTTTTCTTATGGTTTCTGTGTCGAGCATATAATTAGATATTTTTGAGATATTTAAGCATTTCTGTTTTGTACAACGCCATTGACAAATTTTGTACAGTAAAATGTATTAAGAATACAAGTCTATGTATAAGTATGACAAAGATAGTTCTTATTGGCGGACCGAGTTCTGGGAAAAGCACTTTAATACAAGTCTATGTATAAGTATGACAAAGATAGTTCTTATTGGCGGACCGAGTTCTGGGAAAAGCACTTTGATTAAAATGCTTGGTGAGAAAGGATTTCCAATTAATCCTGAAGCAGCGAAGGATTTGATTCTTGCGAGAGGAGGAATAAGCCCGAATAACCGAGAGGATTATATCAAATTTCAATTAGAAGTTGTTGAGAAGCAAGTTAGAAATGAAAACCAGTTTTACCGCGGTGAAACCACTTTTCTTGACAGAGGAATTTATGACAATCTTGTTTACTGCAATAAATATCTTGGTTTTGTTCCAACTGAAGTTGAAAAATTAATTTCTGAACATCACCGATACGACAGGGTTTTTCTTTTAGACAGATTGCCTTTTGTTAAAGAAAATTTCAGAATAGAGAATGACGAGGCTGAAGCGAAAGAACTTCATGAACGCGTGGTTTCTACTTACGAAAATTTCGGGTATAATCTTGAGCGAATTCCGGTTTTGCCGAGGGAAGAAAGATTAAATTATCTATTTGGGAGGGTGAAATGAGTGAAAAAATCGAAACGGAAGCGAAGATAAAAATAACTTCTGAAGAATATAATTCGTTGTCCGTTGATTTGTCTAATAAAATATCGAAGGTTTTGCGTGAATCTTTATTGCGTGATTATACTGATGTATTCAAAGAATTATCTCAAACAAATATTTTTTATAAAAATGCAGAAAATATTTTACTCCGAATGAGAATAGAACAAAGAACAGGAATGTGTGGATATCAAAAGCCAAATATTTATCTGACTCATAAAACCAATCCAAATGAAAATTCTGTTTACAAAAGTGTTAATGAAGATGAAATTGAAGTTGCTGAAGGCGACTTAGAAAATTTGCTTAAATCAATTGGTTTTGAAGAACAGGTCAGATATCAAAAGAAGAGGACGAATTTTATTTATAATGAATGTGCTGTTTCTTTGGACATTTTGCCTAATGATAAAAGATATATAGAAATCGAAGGTGAAGAAAAAAATATTTCTGAGGTTATCCAAAGATTAGGTTTGCAAAATAAACCAATTGAGAAAAGAAGTTATCTTGAAATTTTAAGAGGAACAAAAGATGGCGGACGAAAAAAAAGATCTTAACTTGGGATTAGAATTAAAAAAGAAGCTTGATTTTGTAAATCAAGAAATGTCTAGATTTGGAGAAGAAGAAATCTTCAAATGTTTTGGGAAAATTGAGGGGTTGAAAATTTCACAACCTCTTTTTCCAGTAACAAGTTATATCCAATTTAAGAAATACGGGTGTGGGGATTCTCTAACCGAAAAAGATAACGTTGAATTATTGGACAAAGGAATCTGGCCGAAATATTATCTTGAAGGAATTTTTTATAATCCCAAAATAACTCATTTCGATTATTTATCTACCTCGCTTATTATCTTTGTTTCTACTAATTATTGTTTATCTGATTATTACGCTACTTCAACAAGAAATTTAGCTGACTGTGCCAAAGAGGGAATAATTGATTTGTCTTCAATATTTTTTCTGCGAGATCAGGGAATAACTAACGAGATTTGGAATAAATTAGTTAAAAGAGACAAATCTTTAAGAAATTTTTGTCTTCGGAGAAATGATGATTTTGAAAAAATAAAAGAATTGGCTCAGGATTTTAAGGAAAAAGAAGTTGGTAAATTAGAATATAAATCATTCATAGTTTCTCAAAATCATTTTAATGATTGGGAAGGGTGAAAATGGTGTGCATAGAAAAAATTTATAGTGTTTCAGCGTTGGTTGGTGCAGGTGTGTGTAATGCTAACTGCAGTTTTTGTGCAGGAAAATATTTACGGCCGCAGGCAAAAGACAATCCGATTTATTGGAAAAATCTCGAGGCTGCGATTAAACTTTCTGCGCGTTATGGTGGTTGGTCTTTGTCTCTAACTTCAAGCGGTGAAGTAACTTGCGACCCAGATTCTTTAACGAAAGCATTACGGGTTTATCAAAAATGCGCAAACGAAGGAGCTTACTTTCCGAATGTCAATCTTTTTACAAACGGAATTTTATTTGGGGAGGAAAGTTTTTGTAATAAATATTTAGACAATTGGAGAGAACTTGGTTTAACAAATGTCGCGGTTTCAGTTCATGATGTTGACGAAAAAAAACAAGCGCAGGTTTACAACGTAAAAAATTATCCTCGTTTTGAAAAAATAAAAGAAAATATTGAAGAACATGGTTTGGGAATGAGATGTACTTTGTTGTTGAGAAAAGGTGGAGTTGACAATTCCGCAAAGTATGAATCTTCAGTCAAAACTCTCCTTGATAAGGGGCTCGGAAATATTACTTCGTGGCCTGTCGGAAATCCAGACGGAACCAAAAATGAGTTTACTCCGTCGTGGTTTGGTTTGTTTGGGATAAAAAGATGGTTAAATAAAAATGCAAAATTATGTCATGGACATTCGTGGGGTGGTGGGGTTTATGACTATCACGGAAATATTTTGAGAATTACAGATTATGTTACAAAACATGATCCGAAAAAAGACTTTGTAAGACAACTTGTTGTTTTTCAGGACGGAGCTGTAGATTATTCTTGGATAAAAGAAGGAGCTTTGTGTATGAAATGAAAAATTTAACTTTAAAAAATTTTGAAGAAGTTAAAAAAAATTATAAAAAAACAGTTCAGCTTTTTTTAACGGAAAAGTGTAATCTTAATTGTGGATTTTGTTTTAGACGAGAAAAAGGATTTGAGATTGAGGATATGTCATTTGAAATTGCTAAAAATATAATCTCTAAGTATTCATCTTCAGAAACTAAAATCTCTTTTACTGGTGGTGAACCTACATTAAATAGAGATTTGGAAAAGATGCTAGAATCTTGTTCTGATTTTGGGATTGAGTCTGAGATATATACTAACGGAAAAAAACATTTCAACAATTATGATACTGAAGTAAAATTGAGATATGATGGATTTGATCAAGGATCTAAACCAATGAGTGTTAAAGTTTACCATGGAAGTTATCAATTAGGCCTTTTAATCGACGGAAAAAATACTTCACAATTAATAAAATGCCTTTCTAAAACAAAGGGCGATAAATCATTCGAGGGAATTGTTCAGATAACTGAAGTTATAGGAAAAAATCATTTGCCTGTTTGTGGTACGGATAATTATTCAAGAGAAGCAAAAATTGTTGTAGATTATGTTGCTGAAAATTGTGACTGGATAAATAAAATCGAAATCTCCGTCGGGGCTTTAGGAATTGACGCTGGATCACCCGACTGTCGGTTTGAAAGATATTTCGGAAGTAGACTAATGGGTGCCTGTCCACATGACTTGACTTTATCTGAATGTAAAAGTTGTTTTTTTCAAAAAAAAGTTTACAAAAGAATGGGAGAAAATGAAAAAGATGAATAAAATATCTTTAACAGACTACCTTGCGTCGAGAAGCAAAGAACTGGATAAATTAAGAGAAGAAATTAATTTTTTATCTGGGATAAATCTTCCCTTGACAATTGAGCTTGATTATGATAATATACCTAATTTTTACTCTGGAGATTATTCTCTTGCAACTGATTTTAAAATTGAAAAACGAAGTAAACATCTTTGTGGAAATAGTTTTCCCGACGGAGGCTGGGATATAGATAGACAAGACTTTTATCCTCAGTTTTATTTTTTATTAAATAAAGACTCAGAAACTTTTCGTGTACTTGTTCAGCACCAGGGTTTTTACGACGATTCAAGAATTGCCCTCGGATTGCTAAAAGTTGACTTCGGCGTTCACATTGACGGATGGATTGCAGACACTGCATTCTCAATTGATTT
>JAGVXJ010000042.1:3890-6858 GCA_018303895.1 Candidatus Pacearchaeota archaeon | reverse complement strand
CTTTTCGGACGGGGCGTGTTCGACTCTCTGTTTGAGAGTCACCATTTTTGTTTTATTCAAAATTGCAAAAAAATATAAATGCCAAAATCAAAATGTTTATATGGAAAAAATTAAAGAAAGGTTTCTAAAAGCATATTCAAATTTACCCGATATAATTAGAGGAGAAATACTTGTTGTCGTCGATGATAAAACATACAGTTGGAATAGTGCATATTTTGAAATAAAAAACAATAGCAAAATCGGAGAGGTAATTTTAAAAACCTTGGATGAATTAGATATAATATGACAGAAGGAAAAAATATTAAAGAAAATTATGACGAGCAATGGAGAAAGTTAGTGATTGAAAGAATTAATGCAGGGATGTCTTCTAATCTCAAACTTTCAATTGGTATGAGCAAAAGCTTAACTAAAGATGAAATTTTAATGCATGTCCAACAAGGTGATGAGATTGGATTACAGATTATTAATATTCACAGAAATTTCCTAAAGGCCCAAGCATCAGGACAACTTATAAATGCTCTTAACACTGTATAATGAAATCAGCAATTTTGATGACGCTTCCTCAATCTGATGAAGTGACGGAATATCTTCATGCATTTTCTCAGGATATAATAAAAACAGCAAAAGAAAATAACTTTCCAATAAAATTACTTGAAAGAGAGAAAGCAACAAGAATGCATTTTGAATCTGAGCTTAGAGCCAATCATAAATTTATAATTTTTAACGGTCATGGCTCTTCGGAAATAATATCTGGTCATAAGAACAAGATAATAATTAAAAATGGTGATAATGAGAATTTATTAAAAGAAAGAATCACCTATGCACGTTCATGTTTTTCTGCGGATGGAATAGGACGTTGTTCAATGAAAAATAATAAGAATGGTTGCTTTATTGGATATTATCTCCCATTTGTTTTTTATAATGATATTACCTGGTCGGGTAATCCAACTAAAGATCCAATTGCAGAGGTTTTCTTTACAACAACAAATAAGATTCCAAATGGGATAATAAGAGGTAAGAAATGTATTGATGCATATAACATTTCTCGGAAAGCAATTTTAAAAGCGATAAAAAAAGCATTATTAAGAAAAGACAATAAGGACGCTCAGGCAATTGCAGAAGCATTATGGAATAATTATTCAGTACAGGCGATTATTGGCAATTACGACGCAACAATTTAATATTAAAATACACCCCGGGTAGGTGAACAAAATCGGTCTTTTTTCGTTAGGGGGGTGTATGAGGATAAGGACTCGTCCAGAAGTGTACTAATCTCTTGAACCACTTAATTTATACAGTAATTCTTTAGCTCTCTCTTCAATATCATTGAGATTACCTGCATAAGTTGGTTCATTTTGAGCATCAATATAAGAAATCTCATAGCTATGTTGGGGGTTATCAGGATCAAACTCAGTTAAATGAAGCATGTAAGCCTCGACTTCAGGATTCAATTTATAGCCTGATGAGATAACTATTTGCCATAAGTCATTGAGAATTATAGCATCCCAAGGAGTTCTATTCCCTAACTTAATTTCGTTTATTATTTCCAGATGAAATTTCAGGAGGAATTCATCTATCTTATCGTTTGGTATTTCCTTTGTAACAATAGAATGCCAAAGCTCGGGAAACTCATCCTGAAGTATCATGTTAAATATCTCTATATTCGGTATCCTTATGTTTTTGACCTGATTCTTGTATTTTAATTGACATCTCTCCAAAGGTCTTAGGGTTTATAGACGTTGCGATACCAGTTCTTGTCCCGTCATTTTCAACTTCAATGGATTCAATACTAGACTTATATATTTCTGTTTTTTCAATAGCCATTGTAGAACCTCCTTTATTAAAAGAATTAATGTTGGGTGTAAGTACATATAAAAAGAAAACAATGATCGATTGTTGAATTATATTATAGTTTGAAAGGACTGATTTGTCAAATACCAGTACATAAATAGCTATATTTGTAATATTTTATATCTGATACTCTTGCAATTAAATCGTATTGCTCTCAACTCAGCTTGGTATCGACGCATGCACTATAAAAACATTTAAATAGGGGTTTTCCCAAGACACTCCCAGGGTTATATTCAATTTATTGATGAAGTAGAAACAAAAATAGAAAATGACATTAAAATATAAATTATTTGGAATTGCTGGGAACATAGAAGAACTTATTGAATCAGTAAAAAAAGAAGGGGGAGATTCTGTAGAAGTAGACATGTATACTAGATATGAAGACAGGGATTACATACATGGTCCAACATATGGGGGAAAAGTTACTATAGCAAAACCAAGAGATAACAGAACACCTTTCAAAAAAAATATTTCTGTTGTCGTTGCCGAATGGAGTATTAGATTATCCGATAAAAGATCTTCTGTAGCAAAAGTTAATAAATATTTAATGGATTGGAAAAATCTTGCAATAGAACGTGCAAAAGAAAATTCATTAAGAGTCATTGATATTTTAGATTTACCTTATTAATTTAATTATCTATAGATTACCGAAGACGGAGGAGAGAACTTAATTGACACTGCTCCAGAGGTTTTTATAATCAAACTCAAAAAAGAGAAAATAAATTTAAGGGCTTACTAAATTAATTTTTAAATTTTAATTTGCCCTGAACATAATCAAAAAATTTAAAGTATTATTTCTTCTTCTCTTCAACTTTTTTCTTTTCAATTTTCTTTTCTTCAGCAACAACTTTTGCTTTTCCATCTCCAGAGGAAACCTCTTTAGGACCAAACTCAGAATAATGGCACTTTCCGCAATAAAATCTTCCTTTTGAATTCAATAAGAAAATTCCAGGTCCGCATCTTGGACAGAATCTTTCTCTCTTAATTTTGTCGCCTTCAATCTTATACTTAGTATATTTCTTGCTTGTTGCCTTATTCTTGTGCGGTTTCTTTCCCTTTTTCAGTTTCTTTTTCTTTGCCATTTTTATTTAGATTTTTCCTCAAATAATTTATTTGA
>JAGVXJ010000042.1:0-3842 GCA_018303895.1 Candidatus Pacearchaeota archaeon | reverse complement strand
GAATAAAAATAAATAAAAAATTATGGAATACATGAAGAAATATGAAGATTATCAAAACCATAATTAGGAAATTTAATTTTAATAATATCCATTGCAGATAAGCAATTATTTAAAACTACTTTTGACAAATCTTTGCTAAATTTAGGTTTATTATCCATTATTCTTTAACCTCATTCTCTTTAACAACTTTATCAGGATTTTGCTGTTCTGGAATTGGCTCACTCTCTCCACCTTGCGCCTCTTCAATTTGTTTCTTTCTTTTTTCTTCAGCTTCTTTTTCTTTCTTAGATTTTCTTTCTATTTTATTTTTAGTTTCTTCTGAATCATAAATATTCGCAACAATCACAAAAAGTTTTGAACCAAATTTTGCTTCAATAGTGTTAACTTTAATGTTTTCAATCGGAGAATTTAATTTTTTAGAAATCAACATAATAATATCTTCTCTTTTCGGAGCAATCTCAGAATGAACCTCTCCCTGAATTTCCCGTCGATTAAAAAGCTTATTTTCAACATCAGTTATAATTTTAAATTCCATTATCTTGTTTTGATAGCAAAATTTCCTTTGCTGTTCAAATTTAATTTTTTAGCAACTTCTGATTTTTCCGGATCCAATAAAACAATTCTTCCTTTGAAATTGTCAGTTGATTCTTTTGAGTCGCATTTAGGACATTTATCTCCAGTATAAATTTTATTGCAAATCTTACATGCTTTTTGTTTTACCATTTAGTTTAACCCCCTGTATGCCCTGTACAATGTTCCGTATAAATCATTTTCTGCGCGAACTTTTAAAGTTTCCACTGATGTAGTCTGACAACATCCGTCAATAACTTTTCCAGATGTATCCTGAACAATCAACACATTCATTCTTGAAGCAAAGTCCGGCGTTATTTTTGCAGAACCAAATTCTGATGTAAGTTCATAAACCTTTACTTGTCTTTTCCAAATAAGACTTCCTTCAGGAACAAATGGATCAGGAAAATTCAAGGTCATTTTTTCTTTCCCCCTTTTGCTTTTTCTTTAGGTTCTTCTGCTTTCAAAACCTTTTCTTCTTTTTTTCTTTTTTTAATTTGGTCTTCTTTAATCCATTCAAGTTTTCCAAGTCCGGGTTGCCTCATTGTCAAACCAATTTTCGGCTCGTCGCCTTTATGACTCAAAGAAACAACTCTTGCTAAAACTAAATCGCCTTGCTTTAAACTTCTTTTACTTGCTTTTCCAAGAAGAGAATTCGCCTTGCTGAAACTCACATAATCATCCATTGTCTGGCTTATATGAATCATTCCTCTCATAACACCCAAATCAATGAACGCGCCAAAACTTGTAATTTCCGAAATAGTTCCAAAAGCAATTTCCTGCAATTCAGGTTTCCACACAATTAATTTAAATCTTGAACGATAATACGCCGCACCATCGCCAGGAATAATAACTCCCTCATTTATTTTCAAAACACTAATTATTGTTATAACTTTTCCAAGTTCTTTGTTGTAATAATCTTTGTAAGTTTCCCGAAGCTGTTTTTCAACCGCCTCTTCAGTAGGCAAACCAAACAATTTTGGTTCAACCCTTACATAATCTTCAACTTCTGTTAGATAGAACATTTAAAATTAGAATAAAATTTGGTTTAAAAAACTTGTTGTTAGATTGTTTTTTCATTTCAGCATCCATCTGAACAAAACACGAAGTTTTTGCGAACAAATTTGCACAGCATTATTTGCAAATTTTGGATACAAGAATTAATTATTCAACATCCATTTTTCCAATCCCCAATCGCAGTCATCAGATTTCCAATCAAAACATTTCCTGCTTTCCATTTGGAAATGTAATTCATCAATTCAGAAATATTCACAACTCCGTCGGTGTTTGAATCTGCAACAGAACATGAAGTTGAACAAACAGAACTCTGCCAAACATTTGAACAGCAATAACCAGATGAATAATTCGTGCTTCCGCACAAACAAGTTGAGGTTATTTGTCCTTGTGGACAAATTGGAATTCCAGTAGATAAATTAAAATTATCATTGGAATAATCATTATCATCGCTCCAGGAAGCAAAATTAAAATCTTCTATATTGTTATGATAAACATTTGCATTTTCTCCTGTACCCTCTACCCCGTCCCCAATCTGTTCTTCATACCACTCTCCCAAGCCCCCGCCTATTTGATTGCGATTCATCAGCACATTGCCGGCTTTAACCGCGCCGTTTAAATAGATTCCATATCCAGCAGAGTTTATGATAGTATTATTATAATTGTACTGCGTGCCGGTGTTAGTACTTCCATACCGAATACCATGCTTCTCTTCTGCGTCGGTTGCTCCGCACCCGCTTCCGACCACGATATTGTCATAACAATATCCAGTTGTTGATGGGCTAGTTGTAAACAGTTTTATTCCGTTGGAGTATGCTTTTTCGACGTAATTTCCATACATTTTAACAATCCCGCCACCATTCGCCATCATAGTCCCAAAGCCAGAACGAAAATCATCTCCTGAAGCACTTGGCACAAGTCCGGTACTGCAACCAGATACTGGATTACTTGGTCTTAAAGTGTTATAATAAATTGCACTCTCAACATTTGTTGAGTGTATGCCTTTCATAGTTATTCCATAGTGCCCCATATCCTCAAAAAGATTATGATGCACGCGAATATTTTTTATCCAAGGGTCATCCAGACCATAATTCGCCCCCTGATTTTTTCCCAGATACATTCCTGCATAACGCACATTGTGTATGTAATTATGATGAATTTCAAAAGTATCATATATAATTGTTTCATCATCAACATTCTCATTACCAATAACTATCCCGCTTCCGGTGGTTCCTGGAACATTACTCAAATCAATTTCAATATAAGAAATTTCAATATGGTCATCTCCTTCAAGATGATTTATCCCTGCAATTAATGTTTCTGAAGATTGAATTAAAATTCCATATTCCAAATCAGGATCATTATTTCCATTTAAATCAACATAACTGCAATTGCGTAATTGTATTGCTCCATAACCTCCTGAATAGTTTACTATTACTCTTTTATTAGGATTTGAATTTTCATTTTTAATGATCACAACATTTTCTGAAGTTCCAGCAAGATCCCTCAATATCAAACTCCCCCGATTACCCCCCTTGATTATAACCTCATCATCTCCATCGCAAATTCCTCCGCAAAAATTATCTCCATCAATAGTTGTATCTGTCAGTTCAACACACCAAGTATTTGCATCAGTGTCTCCGCAATTTGAAGCAGAAATAAAATTCAGAGAACTAATTAAAAAAATTCCTAAAAATAAAATTATCACCAATTTCTTTTTCATAAATTAAATAAGAAAAAAGGATATTTAAAATATTCTGATTAAAAAAGATTTATTAATGCTAATCTGCTTTTTAGAACATGAAAGATTTGAATAAAAAAGCCCACGCATATGCTTTGAAAAACGCTTTAGCCCACGACGGAAAAGCCCAACAAGGTGCTGTAATTTCTGCTCTGTTTAATGAAGGACTTGAAAAATCCGAAGTCGGAAAATATTCCGGAGAAATAAAAAAAATCGTCGATGAAATTAATTCTCTTTCGTTTTCAAAACAGGAAAAAGAATTTGAAAAATTAAAGGAAGATATCAGCGAAAGAAAATCCAGAGAGGGCTTGCCTGAACTTCCGGATGTTCCAAAAAAAGGAGTTGTAATGAGATTTGCTCCGGCAGCGTCGGGACCAATGCACTTAGGGCATGCAATAACAGGAATGCCGAATTCGTTGTATGTGAAAAAATACGGCGGAAAATTTTACATCCGAATAGAAGACACAAATCCGGAAAAAGTTTTTGCCGACTGCTACAAAACATTCAGAGAAGACAG
>JAGVXJ010000067.1 GCA_018303895.1 Candidatus Pacearchaeota archaeon | reverse complement strand
GCTAGTATTACCGCGGCGGCTGGCACTAGTCTTGCCCAGTCCTTATTCGCCAAACTTTTTACATTTGGCAAAAGTTCCTCTATGAGGAACACTCTGGCTCAAATTGTCACGCTTGCGCGCATTGCAAATTATTCCTAACTGCTGCACCCCGTAGGGCTGGGAATAGTGTCTCAGATTCCCTCTCAGGGCCTCTCCGCTAAGAGCCCTTATGGATCACAGGCTTGGTGGGCATTTACCCCGCCAACTACCTAATCCACCGCAGCCCAATCCTTAGGCTCGAATTTTAGAGATAAATCTTTCCAGGGTATATCTCTTATCAAGTATTATCCTCAGTTTCCCGAGGTTATCCTTGACTTAAGGGCAGGTTAGCTACGTGTTACTGAGCAGTTCGCCTTCTCGCGAAAGACTTGCATGTCTAAGTGTAAACCAGAGAGCCGCAGCCGCCAGCAGGATAAACTGGATTTATAACAATTTCATATTTTTTCAACGTTTACCGTCGAGAAAATCTATTGCGCAATTTTTCTGTAAGAAGAAAAATCACTTCACACATCTCCTAACTATTGGCTACAGATCATCATTATTAATAAACTGCCTAAAATAATATCATTCTTTAGAACTACATCTAAGATGACGTTTTTACATACATCATACCCTAATATGATTTTGAATCAATATATTTCTTAAGGTACTCATCTTAGTTAATGAAGACGAGAGAAAAAATATGTTTATAAATGTTGTGGTGATTTTTCCGTCGACGATAATCAGATTTTACTTAGAAAATTTAAAATATCTTTTTGTCGTCGGAGAATTTTTTAAAATAATTTCTAAAATTTTTATTTTTCAACTTTTGTTCCGCACTGATGGCAGAATTTCATTGTTTCATCGAGGGTTATTCCGCAATGTTTGCATCTGACTTCAATCTTTCTCATTTCTATGACTGGTTTATAATTTGATTTTCCAGAAAGAATTTTTCCGAGAGCATTTGAAAAACTTTGGTCTTTCTGAATTTCTTGCATTCGGTTTTGAACATTATTTGCATCCATTATTTTACCTCATTTAATTATTATTAAACAAAAAATTTATTTATAAATCTTAATTGTTACTAAAAAGATAGAAAATTTTAATTACCTCTTTAATCTTATTGATTAATTCTTTCAGAGAATTTTTGGGACGAATAAATCATACAAGAAAGACTACCAAAATAAATCATAAGCGAAATTAAACTAATGTCAAAAATTTTTTTAGGTAATTTTTTGTTCATTAAATTTTTAGAATTATTTTTTCCAAATTCCATTTATTATTGGCAGAGCTTGAACTAATCCGCCGTCGTAAATTACTGCGTTTCCATGCATGGATGTTGATGGTTGACCTTTTTGATATTCCATTGGAATTTTTGCATTTGTCCCTACTGAAATCGCATTACCCATTACTTCTAATTGATGAACATGTCCGATGATAACTTTGCCATATGCCGTCGCTAAAGATTTCAAAGATCCTCTCGCACCATTTGGTCCCTTGTGCCCATGAGCAGAAGTTTGATAACCCCATGGTTTGTAGTCAGAAGTAAGTGTTAAAAATTTTACATTTTTTGGAATGTCTCCAATTAATTTCACTGCAGTTTCTAATGGCCAATCATTTCTTTTTATTTTTGCCATAATTTTATGCGCGAATCTTGCATTCTCTCTGTCATTTCTATATCTTCCACTAGCAAGCCATCTTCTTATCATATCAGCGTGATTAGATGCTACATCAAATATTTTTGCATACGGCGCTCTTTCGGCGATTTCAATAAGAAAATCACGGTATAAACTTACTCCCTTTTCTAAATTGGAAATTCCTTCTTCATAATTCCACATATTAATCAGTTCGTCGTCGGCATTATGCCCATTAACTTCTTGTGAATCAAATCCATCATGAATGTATATTTGCTTCGGTTGAAAATCATCAATCATTTCCCCTGTTGCTTTTATGGCTTTAGGATCCTGATTTGGAATGTGTGGATCACCTATAACAAATGCAGCCGTATTAACTTTTTCTGGATCTTTTCCTGAAGAATATTTTATTCCCATGTCCACAAAAGTTCCATCTTTTCTTGCAGGAACTAATCTTGGAAGATAGAGCTCATTTCCCAAAACGTCGACGACAGTGAAACCATATTGGTGATCTCTTGCTGCCCGATTTCCTCGGTTATTTGTTTCATTATAATTTGGGTGAGTACAACATCCAGTAGTCATTATGATTCTTGGATATTTACCATTCATATTTTTAGCGACGGGCTTTAACCTTTGTTTTGGAGAACCAAATATTACTGACTCTTCTAAATGGCTTGTTAAATCGGTATTTCCCGACGTGGGGTCTCGATTTTGTGGAGGTTCGGGAATTCCAATAATTCCAACTTTTCGATTT
This sequence comes from Candidatus Pacearchaeota archaeon, assembly GCA_018303895.1. Lineage (GTDB taxonomy): Archaea > Nanobdellota > Nanobdellia > Pacearchaeales > GW2011-AR1 > CABMGN01. The sequence goes on along the minus strand of JAGVXJ010000067.1, from coordinate 15,756 downwards.
AATTTTTTGTCTATATCTGGATATTCGGTGTCAGGAATTTCGCCACCCCAAAAAAATTTTTCAGGGCATCGTCTATTAAAATCCCTTTCAGAAAATTCTGCTTTTTCTTTTGCAATTTCCCACAATTCTCTTCTTAATTCTTCCAAATCTCTTTGGGATTGAAGCCTTGCAAAAGTTTTTTTATACATGTAAATATTTTCTTTACTTTGAAAAAATGGATCCATTTCAATTTCGTTAACATAAGATCCAGCGATGCATAATATTCGAAGATCCCCTTTTTGGTCTCGAGTATATTTTTCAATATTTTCTATCAAATTTTCATTCGGTGCACCCTTGGAAGCATCTCTGCCATAGCTACTTGCAGATTGAGGAGTTTGAATTCCTTGTGCTGCAGTAAGAACATAAGTTCTAGCCTCATACTCTTTTACCATCTTTTTTCAAAACTTCAAAACATCATTTCTTTTTAAAATTATTTATTCAAAAAAAGGTATTTACGAAATTTTTAGTAATCTCTTTCATTCTTTTTTAGTTAAGAAAATTTATAAAAGAAAATTCACTCATTATTTCATGCCACGTTTCGTAGTTCACAAACATAAAGCAAGTCACCTACATTGGGACTTCCGTCTAGACATGAAAGGTGTTCTTAAAAGTTGGGCCGTTCCGAAAGAACCACCGACGACAAAAGGGGTAAAAAGACTTGCAGTACAAGTTGAAGATCATCCAAGAAGTTACATCGGTTTTGAAGGAACAATACCCGAAGGTCAGTATGGTGCCGGAACTGTTCAAATCTGGGACAGAGGTGTTTATACTTTAATTGAAAAGACGCCCGAGAAAATAGTTTTTGAATTAAAAGGAAATAAAATGAAAGGAAAATATTCTTTAATAAAACTTAAACCAAGATTTGATTTTTTCAGCGTCGACAAAATAAATCCGTTTAGAAGAAAACCAACAAAACCAAAAATAAATTGGTTATTGATGAAATTTTAATTTTTTTGAATTTTAGTAACATTTTTCAGATACATTTCAGAATCCTTAAACACCAAATTCAGCGCCGGCATTTTTTGTGTCAGCTTGTAATGTTTCTTCTACAGAATCTTCAGTCCACCATTCAATGTCAGGCATATCTTTCATATCAATTCCTTTTGCTTTACAAAATCCCTGAGTAAGAAGATACATAATCAATCCTAAACTTCTTCCGTTTTTATTATTACCAATTATAACTTTATCTGCGCCTCGTGAATTATTATTTGTATCACAAACCATCAAAATTTTCTTTCTAACTTTTAACGTGTCTTCCAAGGCATTTCTGTCCAACCATGAATCCATCAGAATAGTTAATTCGTTCTCGAAAAAATTTCCAAGATTTGTATTTGTAAGAACTCCTGCAGGATATTTTTTTGTGAAAGTTTTTATTCCAGTAATCTGTCCCATCATCTCCGCAACTTTCCATCCACTCTGTCTTTTACAAACTAAAATAATTTCATTTGCTTCAAACTTGCTCATAAATTCTATCGCTTCTTTAAGTTTCTCGTCGACCAAATCAGTATTGAATATCGCAAGTCCGTCTGCTCTTCTTCGATAAATGAAAGGTTTCATGTCCGGAGTCACGACCCGTGTTCCGAGATAAATTGCATTCTTAACATATTCTTCCAACGGAACAAGCATATCAGTTCTTTTCTTAATTTTAACCTGCTCTTTCAAATCTTCAGTAGTAGTAGTCTCAACTTTTGCAGAAAGTTTCTTTGCCTTTTCAAGAATTCTCTTTTTCTTTTCCTCAATGTCTGAACTTAAAGATTCTGCTTCAGCAGCTTTCTCAAGCTCTTCGCCAGCTAAATTCTTAATCTTTTCTTCGGTTTCATCTTTCTTCTTCTTTGGCATAGGAGATGAGGGAAAAATTAGTTTAAAAAGTTTCCGTAGAAAGTTTTTAGTCCGAAACCCAAAAGATTTGAGAGACTAAAAACTTTTTTAGAAGAAAAAACTAAGTCCAGCAGTAATCATATTTGAAATCAAAGAGATAATTATTGCTTTTTCCCATTTTAATTTAAATAATAAAAGTATCAAAAATCCTTCAATAAAAATAACAAAAAATTCAATTAAATAAAATTGTTGAAAAATTACATAAAAAATATTTGCCAATGGCCAAGTGAAAAGATTGATTAAAAAGCAATAATAAACAATTTTTAGTTTTCTTTCTCTAATGAAAATAAAGTAAACAATTAACTCGATTAAAAAGGTAAGTAAAAATACAAAAAATAACTCCAGAATCATTTTCTTTTTTTCACACTAAAAATTATTGCAGTAATAATCCCAATTAAAGCAAGAATTGAAACTCCCGCAAAAATATAAACTAAACTATTTCTAACCACTTTTTTATTGTCTGGAATTTCCTTTACTTGATTTAAATCAATTGTGTAAAAGTAATCTCTTTCTTTTTCTGTACTGGCAATTGGAACTTCAGTATAAGTCTGAATTTTTTTAATTACTTCTATTGCTCCGACGCTGTTTAAGTAAGAAATAATTTCCTCATTAGAAACATAGTCAATTATTCCTTGTTCATTCAAAACTTTTTTTGTGTTCAGACTGATTAGTTCAGTTCCGTTGAATTTGTCTTTAGGAATCGCATAAATTGATGGGCTACAATGTTTGTAATAAATCTCTACTTGCCCTGTGTCTTCCCTTCCGGGCGGGTCAATAATTTTTATTGGGCACATAGCCGGGTTAATCTGTCCGTAACTTATAAAAACATAATCTGGAAAGTCTTCTAAATTCTGAATGTGATTTGTTATATGGATGCCCCTATAACCCTCTCGAATAATGTCTGCACTGGCAAAAGAAACCAAGCTAATTAAAATTATACAGATTACTAACATTTGTTTTATCATACTTTATTAAGTAAAAAGTTGATTATAAATCTTCTGAAGAGTTCAAACGAATTTGAAGTTATCTCTTCTTCAAATAAAAAAATATTCCCATTAAACCAAAAACAAAAAATAATCCCCCGATAAAATTGCTAAAGGTCTGATTAACTAACAATATTGAATTTCCAGTTAGATTATTTGAAAGAAATAAAAATGAAAAAACTAAACCAAGAATTCCAAGCCCAAGAACTACATAATTACTATCTTTAAATTTCCGATAAGCTGAAACAACCCAATTGTAAATTCCTCTTTCCATCGGTTTTTTTGGTGGAATAACTATTGGGGATGAAGGTTCAAATTTTTCTAAAATACTTTCACGAGGTTTTCTATGAGAATCAACCCCCCTATCTTTAAGTGCTCGTAATCTTTTATGAACCTGATTAAGTTTTTCGATTTGTTTCTCCGTCTCATACAATTTATGATGTCTCATTTCAAACTCCTTTCAATTTCAATAATTCTTTTAATTTTACTTTCCCTCTCTTTTCCAGTAATCCCACATTTCAAAAAATCCGCCTGAAATCCAAAAGCTAAATCAGCGAGGATGCTTTCCGAAGTTTCTCCGCTTCGGTGAGAAAAAATTATTTTAATATTATTTTTTTTAGCAAGTTCACAGACTTCTTTAACTTCTATAAGTGAACCGCATTGATTCGGCTTTACAATTATTCCGTTGATTGATTTCAATTTTATTGCTTTTTCAAGTCTCTTCAAATTAGTCACAGTCAAATCATCTCCGACAATTAATGTTTCAGGATTTTTCTTTAACAAAGTTGCAAAGTTTTCAAAATCTTCTTCTTCGAAAGGATCTTCAACATAAAACGGCTTAAAATTTTTTACAATATTTGAAATATAAAATAATTGTTCTTCTGAACTTCTTTTCAAAGCAGGATTTTTGTACCTGTATTTTTTTCTACTATAAAAACTTGATGCGGCAATATCCGTTCCAAAAGGAACTTTTGATTTTTCAACAATTTCAAAAACCTGTTTTTCATTTAGAGAAGTCATCCATGTATCCTCATCAGTTTTCTTTTCTTCAAAACCTTTATCCTCTTTGTGAATAAGCGTTTTCAGCATATTTTTTATTTTTAGCATTACTTCAAAATTCTCTTTCGCATTTTTTTCATTTGGTGAAATTAAAAATTCTTGAAAGTCAGGTCTTTTTTCCGACGAAGAATGTTTCCCACCCTCGACACAATTTCCCAAAAATCGTGGTATTTTTTTTGCAGATGGATTTATTAGTTGCCAGACTTCTTTTTTTTGTTCTTTAGCAATTGCCTTTAAAATAGCATATTCCAAAGCAATTAAAGTGTTTGCTCCAACATAATCCTTTACTATATCCTCAATTTGTTTAAGATGCTCATATTTTTCCATAACCTCTTCTGAAAAATATTCTGAAAATTTATTAAGATTTTTCATATCTTCACTAATATTTTTTTTGTAAGGTTTTGCTTCATATTTTCCTGTTGATTTTCCCTCTGGAGCGGAAGAAGAAAAATTTCCAACATTAGTTTCAATGCTAATCTCAATAGTGTCTTCACCTCGGGAATCTTTGATTATTTCTGAAGAAACCCCTCTTATCTTTACCATTTTACTAAAAGATTATTCTGCTTTATATTTCTTCCGAAATCAACTTTCCCAAACTTTTTCTTTTCTCGACTTTCTTTATATAATCCTTATACAAATCATTCAAAACTTTTGCTCTTTTTTTTATAATTTCCGAAGGCAATTGTTTTAGTTTTGATGCGCGAGTTTTTGGACGTGGTGAAAACTTTGAAATATTCAAAACCTCTGGTTTTGTTTCACTAATCAATTCATAAGTTTTTTTGAAATCTTCTTCAGTTTCAATTGGATAACCAACAATAACATCTGTTGCGATTGTGCCGTCTGGAAATTTTTTCCTAAACTCTGAAATAATTTTTTTAAAAATTTTCACACTTTCTTCATTTCTTCCCATGTCCCTCAAAACTTTTTCCGAGCCAGATTGAATCGGGATATGGATAAATTTCATAATTTTCTTATTTTCATATGTTTCTAAAAGTTTCGGAAAAATTTCTCTTAAATGCCATGGATTCATCATACCCAATCTTATAATGAATTCTCCCTCGACAGAACTAATCTCTTGTAATAATTCAGGCAAATTTGTTATAATATCAAACCCATAACAACCATTGTCTTGAGAAGTCAAATAAATTCCTTTGTATCCTTCCTTCACCGCATTTTCAATAGCCCTTTTTATTTCCCCAATTCTATACGAATTAAGATTTCCTCTGGCTAATTTTGTTGCGCAAAAAGAACAATTGTTGAGACATCCTTGTGAAATGTTAATTATCGCGATTTCTTTTTTTGCTCTTCCTACTGGAACTAAAATTCTGTTTTCTTTTTCATCTGAAAAAATATCTTTTTTATTTTTTATAATATTTAAAATTTGTGTTATACTATTTGTATCAAAAATCCCATAAAGCTCAGGAAACTTTTTTCTCAAATCAACCGTTTTGGTTAGGCAACCACCGACGATAATTTTCTTATTTTTATTTTTTTTAATGTAATCAAATATTTTTGATTGAGTTTTATTTTTAACTGAACAAGAATTGATAATTATAAAATCAGCGTCTTTTTCGTTGTCAATAATTTCAAAATTATTTTCTTTTAGAATTCCCGAAATTGTTTCTGAGTCAGCAATATTCGCCTGGCATCCATAAATTTTTATAAAAACTTTTTTCATAAAAAGAGGAAAATCAGAAGGATTTTAAGTTTTACCTTATTTTGTCTGTAGTAATTTTTTAGTTAAGAAAGATTTTTAAACTTTGATTTTATCAATTTTTTATGACAGATGAAATAGATTATGTTGCTCCAAGCGATGGAGAATTTATATTTAGAAATGTTTCTCATAATGGGAGAGTTTATTCAAGAGTTACTTTATTTGAAGAGCTCTCTCCCGCAATGAATTTTGAAAAGCTTTTAATGTATCATGAAACCGAGAAGAAAAAAGGAAATCCGTCTTTAATGGATTTGCCTTGGCATATTTCCTTATTCGAAAAAGCTCATGGATTAAGAGAGACTCACCCCGATAAATCTGGAAGATTTAGAAATTTTGTTCAAGGAGTTTTAAGAAGTCAATATCCATATACTACAACAAGTGTCGATTATGTTCCTGAAGAAAAAGATATTGTTTGGGGTTATAAGGGAACATCAGATAAATATTCTGTTTCAGAAAATATTATTGGTCCTGACAGGGAAATTGTTTCCGTCGATGCTGAAGCAGTAACCGCTTTAACTTCCAATTCTAATCTTGAGCAAGTCAAAAATGTTCTGAGTTGGATTAATGGAAAAACTCCTGTTTGGATTTGGAGAGTTAATTCTAAACCTAAAACTCTTGATGAACGCGCGGTCGGGCTTGGCGCCGACTCGGGCAGGCTTGGCCTCGGCTCTAACTGGGATCCTGCTAGTCGGTATCCTGCTTTTCGGGTATTAATTGAAGATTAACTAATCTGTTTTGCTCGCTGGTAGTAAGGTAGAACACTACAAAAATTTTTAAACTAATCCTTTCTATAAATTTTGCCCAAAAAATTTCTAACCTGAGCAATTAGAAATTTTAGGATGGACTACACGTCAATTAATTACGGCATCATTTAAATTTATTTTAAGTCATGAAATTCAACTACGACATTAAGTACTAGTAAAGTTCAGGCTTTATCGATGGCTTATCTAATTTTGAGGCACGTCGAGGGAAATATGAAGTAGTGGTGCTTCCCTATGTTTTTTGCTTCGCAAAAAATATTCGACGAGGAGAATCCTTTTTTGGATAGATTAATTGGCTACAAGTTCCCGCGCGGTCAGGCTTAACGCCAACTCGAACAGGCTTAACCTCAACGCTAACAGGAATCCTGCTAATGAGAATTTGAATAATTTCGATTTTCTTCTTTTTTTAGAGGAATTTTCAAAATTTTTTTCGGAGAAGTTTGCAATTTTCGTGGAAAATTTGTTTCGCAAACTTCTCTAATCAGTATCCTGCTTTTCGAATAGTCCATCTGGGCATTTTCAAAACCTTTTTAATTACATTAGTTATTTTTCATTCATGTTATCTCCAGAATCAAAAAATCTTTTGAAAAAACAAGGCTATCGCGTAGTAGGAAATCACTCAGCGGTGAAAACCTGTGGTTGGACAAAAAACATGATTCGTGGTCGTGGCGGTTGTTACAAATTAAAATTTTACGGAATAATGAGCAATCAATGTTTGCAAATGACCTCTTCAATGTCTTGTGCTAATCGGTGCACTTTTTGCTGGCGCGATTACAAAGCCCCGGTTTCAAAAGAATGGAAATGGGCAGTTGATGAGCCCGAATTTATCGTCGAGGAAAGCATAAAAGAACACCACAAACTTCTTCTTGGATTCAAAGGTGAAACAAATCCAAATCCAGACAAAACCCCATACGAAAATTCAAAACAGATTAAACATGTTGCACTTTCTTTGACTGGTGAACCAATTACTTATCCAAAAATAAATGAACTTGTGAACTCGTTTCATAAAAAAGGAATTTCAACATTTATTGTTACCAACGCGCAATATCCCGAAGCAATAAAAAATCTTAAACACATTACTCAACTTTACATTTCTCTTGACGCACCAAATCCAAAACTTTTGAAAAGCGTAGATATTCCTTTGTTCAAAGATTATTGGAAAAGACTCGAAAAAAGTTTAGAATACATGAAAGAAAAAAAACAGCGAACTTGTATCAGACTGACGATGATCAAAGGAATAAACATGGTCGAGCCAGAACTTTATGCCGAGATGATTCAGAAAGCAATGCCTGATTTTATCGAGGTAAAATCTTATATGCACGTCGGTGCTTCACAGCAAAGATTAAAGCGTTCAAATATGCCAACTCATTCAGAAGTTGTAGAATTCAGTAAACAACTGCAAAAATTTCTTCCAGATTATGAAATTGTTTCTGAACATAAACCCTCTTGTGTTACAATGCTTGCGAATAAAAAATTAAAAATTAATGGAGTTTGGAAAACCTGGATTGACTTTGAAAAATTTTTCGAACTCGTGAAAAAGAAAAAAATTTTTACTAGCTTAGAATATTCAAAGGAAACGCCTTCATCGTCGTTAATTCGAGATTAATTTACTTGTGAACTATTAAAACTTTTTACCATTTTCAATTTGTTCTTAAGAAAAATCAATTTTGTTATTCCGCAATTATCGCTTCTGAATTTGCCTGCTTTTTTGAATGAAATTTTCATTTTTGATTTTAAAATTCCTTTGATTACATTTCCATGAAGAACAAATAAAATATTTTCTCCCTCCCTTTTTTTTATTATTTTCTCAAAAAGTTGTTTCGCCTCGTCGTATTTCAAATAATTTTTCCAGAATTCAAGATTGAATTTACTTTTTTCAAATAACGCTTTTTCAAATTCTTCAAATTCTCTTATTTTTATTACTTCAACTTTCAAAGTATTTCCAATAATTTCTGCTGTTTGATGTGCTCTTTTCAAAGTGCTAGTATAAATAACTGAAATCTTTTTTTCTAGTTTTTCAAAACCTTTAGCAACTTTTTTTGATTCTTCAATTCCTTCCTTACTTATTTCAGGGTTTCCGCAGAAAATATCGCCGGGTTTAAGCGTTATCGAACCGTGTCGCATAAGATAAACAATTGTCGGTTTTTCCATCAAGAATTCTATTTTTGTCCATTAATAAGTTTTTCCAAGATATTATTCAACTATTCTTTTATTAAAATTATTATTTCCTTATGCGAGCGACTGCGTTCGGCGAGCATTATTGAATAATTTCCTTGAAATCATTCCTCAGCCATTTCTTCGTCGTTAGAGTCTTCCTCTCTTTCATCAGAAGGATTAGCAAGTGCCATAATTTCGCCTTCACCCATAATTTCACCTTCTTCGTCATCTTCCATTTTCTTAATTTTCTCTTCACTAACTTCAACACTTCTCACTCTTCTTAATTTATCTTCTCTTCTTAGTGGGAAAGGTTTCTTAACAGAAATAGGTAATGAATCAGAATTAAATTCAACTTCAGCAATTTTCAATGCATCATATTTTATTTTCTCCAAATCCTCTTCGCTGATTTTTACCAACAACGGCGCATTCATCGCGATTTGCAAAGCTCTTGCCCCAAGAATTCTCGCGGTTTCATATTTCGTAAAATCTGTGTGTGTTGGAGTTTTTAATGTCATGTTACTAAAAGATTTTGGCTGTTTTAAAAGCTTTACTTTTTATTTTTCTCAATCTGTTTCTCTATACTCTTCAATACTTCTTTCCAAACTACTTCCATTCTGTCAAGAACTTTCCCGAAATCTTCAACAGAAACCTGATGTGATTCTCCTTTCTGTATTGATGAGATTATTCCTTTCTTAGAACCAAGAGTTATTCTTGTCTCGCTGAAATCTTCTTCTTCTCTATTTGGATCGATAATAAAATGGTCTCCTACTTTATGGAAAGTTAAAGAGATTGGAACATTCTCATCCAATGGAAGTTCGTCTCTATGCTCATGATAGTCTGCTTTTCCAGTTTCCTCGTCGTATTTTGGCATTCTAGCCCATTTTAATGCAGCAACTGCGCCGATTCCGGCAGCGTCAAGCAAATTTCCATCGTCGTTAATTGAATAAATATCAACATAAAGATTCCAAACTTTTTCTCCTTCTTTAATACAAAGTCCCTTGAAGTCTATGAACCCGCTTTCCCTTAAAACTCTGTCAGTTATTCTTCCAATTTCAATAGATTCAAACCCCGGTTTTCCAAGTTCTATTCTGCCAGAACTCATTGGAAGTATTTCCGCGCTTGTTATCAAGTTTCCTTTGTCCATTGAATCTGGGTAAGGTGTTCCAATGTCCATCTTAATTCCGACGATAACTTCTGTTTTTCCAATCTTAACTCTTGCACTTCCTTCAGCTTTTTTCGAAACGTTTGGTTCAATAATTATTTCTCTGAATTCATCAAATCCTCTTCCATCGAATCTTTTTCCTTCATTCAAATATTTCTTTATCACGTCGCCGTTAATTTTTGGTGTTATCATTTTATTTTTTATCTCCTTCAACTGAATCTTTTAATGCTTTAACCTGAATTTTATGAATTTCTTTAGCTGATTCTCTTGCCATCTCAACAGCTTCTTTTAATTGTGCTGGAGAAATTTTTCCATCAAGTTGCATATGAGTAATTTTTCCGTCGCCTGTGAAAGACAAAGGAATATCTGTTGGTCCTTCTCCCTCTTCAAAATCTTCTTCTTCTTTATCTAAATCAATAACTAATGTCTTGTCCAACTTTCCTGCAGAAACACTTGTAACTAAACTTTTCATCGGAACGCCAGCATGTGCCAAAGCCATGGAAGCCGCGTTTATTCCAGCACATCTTGTTCCAGCGTCTGCCTGAATTATATTAATATGAACGTCGATAACCTGACTTGGGAAATCCTTAAGCATCAAAACTGGTTCCAAAGCCCATTCAGTTATTTTAGAAATTTCCATGCTTCTTCTGTTTGGTCCGGGTTTTATTCTTTCATTAACTGAAAAACTATTCATCAAATAAGTACATCTCAAAGTTCCCTTTTCTGGATTCTGTGAATGTTGAGGATGCATTTGTTTTGGTCCGTAAACAGCAGCGATAGCAATTGTGTCTCCCGAAGCATAAATCGCACTTCCATCCGCGTTTGGAACAACTCCAACTTTTGCCCAGATTGGTCTTAATTCATTTACCTTTCTTCCATCTGGTCGCTCAAACTTTCCTGAAGATTTTGTTTCTGATTTTTTTGTTGTCATCTTATTTTTTTCCTCCGTTTTCTTTGAAAAATCTTTCGACTTCTTCTGTCAACCCGTGAATGTAAGATTTTTCTTCAATAAATTGAATTGCTTTTTTTGCTAAAAGCTCATCGTCAACATTCTGTCCTTCAATCAATACAAATCCGTTTTGTCCGACGGTGATATTACAATTAGTATTATCCTTAATTAAATTTATCATGCTTCCTTCTTTTCCAATTACTCTTGGAACTTTGTTTGAATTTATTTTTACGATTAAACCTTCGTCAACTCTTCCAAGTCCCTTAAGTTTCAAACTCAAATCAATTCCTCTCTTGTTTATATTCCATATTTTTGCAATAACTATGTCCCCAATATCCATAACTTCGTCGAGAGCATCTTTGTTTACAAATCTTGGAACTTCCATTAAAGATAAAAATCCATTATCAGACGCACCGATATTTATAACCCAGCCATTGAAAGTTATCATCTCAACTTTTCCTATAACAACATTTCCTCTTCGTGGAATGTAAACGCCAGACAATGGAATAACTTTTACAATTCTTTCGCTTTCCTCAATAAGACCAAATCTTTGAGCAATTATTTCTTCACCTTGTTTTGTCGTTCCTTCGCCAGGTAAGAACTCCTTTCCCTTAATAATAACTTCGCCCGGTATCGCTATTTTTCTTTCGTCGTGTGTCATTTTGTTTTATATTATGAATTAATTTTTTTGCCTTTTAAATGTTTGTAAATTTTCATTGAACTGCTACTTCTAATTTTTTAATGTTCACAATTTTGTCTAGGAGATATCTTGGTTCAGATTTTCCCCCAACCTCTTCTCGTGAATTAGAGTAATATAACCAATCTTTATCATCAAATTCATCAACTTTATGAAAATAAGCCAGAACCGTTTTATGCATAGGAAAACTGCGGTTTGATCTGAATAATTCAATTTCAATTCTATCTCCCCCTTTTATTTTCATCTCTTGGATCATTTCTTCAGCATATTCTCTCGATGCCATTTTAATCTTCTCGAACTTCTTCACTCATAGCACTTCCATGAGTTACTGAATTTAATTTTTCATAAAAATCCATAATCATTCCTGCCGGAACTTTTACCACAATTTCCAAATCGCCGTTGTCAAGCCAGTTTTCTTTTTCCATATACATGCTTACAATTCCATAAGCTTTCCCAGTATGAATTGCCGGAACAATTATTTTAACTCTTTTAACTGCAATTTTTATTGGAAGAACTTTGCTCACAGCCTCAATAATTTCCGGAACTTGTGACTCTATCAACGTATTTTTCAAATTAAAATGAGAACTTTCCAAAGCATTTTTTATTCTTTCGGGAGTGTAAGGAATTCCACTTTTCGGTTCAACAGCATTCTTGACTAAAAAATCAACAACTTGTTTGTATTTCTTTTCCTGTTCGGCATCTCTAAAATCCTGCGTCGTCAAAATGTCTCCACCCTTAACAATTTTTTCACAAATTTCTTGAAAATTTTCCGTCCCAAAAGCTTCTTTCAGCAACGACGATGATGCTTTCTCACCTTTTTTTATATCGGTAAAAACAAATTCAGTTTCTGCCTGTAAAAATTTCGTCTCACCTCTTTTGAATTTCATGGCGTCTTCCATATTTACAAGAATTTCAAAATGTTTACCGACCTTTTTTATTCGTGCTGTAACGTTTGTCATTTTATATTGAATACTCTCCGCAAATTTTATCTCCTGAACAATTAGCTATACAAAATTGATTAAATGGGTAATCATATATTTCACATAAATTACAAGGACCAGTTACTCTTTCATTATCTTGTGTAAAACTTTCTTGGGATTCTGAAATTTCTAATCTTCCTCTTATTTTAATATCTCTGCTGGAAATATAATTGGTTATACTATAAAAAACAGGCATTAATAGAAATGTTGCTGGTATTACTAAAAGACCCAATCCAAAAAATGCTCCATTAATTAATTTTTCTTGTTTATTTTCGGTATTTGTCATTTTAAATTTGCTCTCTTGAACATATTTTCATATCTTTTGAACATTTTTTTATTCATCCCTGTGCCCCCTGCAGAATAAACTCCGACAATCTCAACAAATTTTGAATCTAAAACAACTGCATTTGTTTTTTTTGCTGAGTCTGCTCTTAATTTCTTCAACGGAACTTCTAAAGCAGTATATTCTTCTCCACTTCGTCTAATTAGTCTGGCATAAGTTTGATCATCTACAAGACCATCACAAATCATAACCTCGTCGCTGTCTCGGTACATAACTCTTATTCTTCCCTCTTTATCTATTTTTTTTGTAATGTCCATTTTAAAATTCCTTAAGTTTTTCTCCATCCAATCTTTCAACTTTATTTTCGCCGATTCTCAAGAACGCAAGTTCAAATCTGCCAATTTTAAATTTTGGTCCTTGAACCTGCTCAAAAATTTCCAAAGCAAGTTTGACTCCTTTTTTAATCGTTAAATCCTGTTTGTATTTTTCTCTCAAAATTTCTTTCATCTTTTCATCGTTTTCACCAATGGCGTTTGCATGATAAGAAAAATAATTTCCGGTTATGTCGCTTGTGAATAATTCTGCTTTTTTAGCGTTCAACCCACCAACCATCATTGAAACCCCAAAAGGTCTTGCCCCACCATATTGTGTGAATTGCTGTTTTATATTCGCTATTTCTTTTATAACAAGTTCCGGTTCTATCGGAGAATCATAAGTAATTCTGTGTTGTTGTGCAATAAGTTGGGCTTTTTCTATCAAAACTCTCGCGTCGGAAACAACTCCCGCTGCGCATCCAATAACATGGTCATCTATTTCATAAATTTTATTAGCTGAATTAGAAACAATAAGTCTGTCTTCAACTCTTCTGTCTGCAATTATAAAAACTCCATCGGCACAAACCATTCCAATGCTCGAACTTCCAAGTCGCACGGTTTTCTCGGCGTAATCAACCTGAAGAATTCTTCCGTCTGGGCTGAACATAGTAGCAGTCCTGTCGTAACCCATTGCTTGATGTTGCATGTCTATTGGCATTTCCATTTTATTTTGATAGAGAATTTAATAATCTTATTCAACTTTTTTTCTCTGTGTGATAAATCAAGAAATGTTGGGTTTAAAAACTTTTTGAGGTTGAAACCTTATTGAGTTTCCAACTTAAAATTCACAAAAGTATCTTGGATAAAAATATTTCCTCTGTCAGGAAAATTGAAAATTGCAGGTCGAGAATAATAATAACCACTTCCAGCATGTCTTAAAAATCGTTCTGAATTTTCTATTAAATAAATTGCCCTGAATGCTAAATGTGGTTTTGAGCCATTCACTTTGTCTGGTTTTATAATATTTGAAGAAAAACCTTCAGGAGCATTTTTGAAAAAAGTTGTTTTGGCTTCTTGGAGATTTTTGAAAATATACAAATCAGCTCCAACTACTTTATCAAAAAGACTATTTCCCATATTTATGTAGGGTTTATCTTGAGCTATATGCAATTTTGTTCCGCCACAAGAAAGGTCATTTGAACGTAGTCTATTTTCGACGTGGTCTATACCAATTCCACCAAGATAAACTAATCCATTTTTTCTTAATTCTTGTTCATCTCTTTTAGCTATCAATCTATTTTGAGAAAAAGGAAAAATATTAAAAGATTTCATACCAAATCTATTTCCATAAAAAACTTCTTTTTCAAGATATTTTCTTACATGTTCAATTCTATCTAACATAAAAAAATCAATTTTTAGGATTATTTAAATATTTAGATAACATTTTATTACAACAATCTTTTTAAGCTTCAATTGAATTACTTTTTTATGGATAAAGTAGTGATTCAAAGAATGTTTGATAAATATCAATGCGATAGAGATTCTCAAAAGCTTTTAGAGATTTATAACATTTTAGAAAAAGAACATCCACCCTCAGATATTCCCGAAAGAATTGACTGGATAAATTCCATGGCTGGATTTTATAGAATGATTGTGGGGGGGGTGGTAGTCGATTATAATACTCGTTTGAACAATATAAAAAGTTCACTTCAGAAAGAACAAGATGACTTATCTATGGAGAAGAAAAATCTTCTTTCCGGGGTTTCTTTTTATGAACAACTCGAAATGGATGAAGAAGATTTAGAAAAAATATGTAATATAAAAGTGGATGAAATCTTTTCTTCAGATAATTACGAAAGTGTATTGGAAGCATTAACTAAAATTGACTTGAAAAAAGTTCCAAAGGGGCACCCATTAATTAAAATAATTGATGCCTATCAAAAACTTACAAAAAAGATGGTTGGATTTGTTGAATATCAGGAAGACGTATTACAAGAAAAAAAACAAGAACAGAATCATTTAGAAAGAATATTAAATGGATTAGGAAAGTTTAGATAAAAATAAATCACAATAATCTTTTTAAGCCCTTCTTTATATTAGATTTCATGTCGAAAAATAAACCTTTGGAAGCGGTTGTATTACAAGAGCTATCTAAATGGCTTCTTGCTAATGATCCAAGTTTCAGATTATTAACTGATGGGGAAGAAGAGGTTGGAAAATCAGTGGTTAAAGGTATGGGAGAATTAAATATTGACGAACCTCATAAGGTGAGATTTCATTTCTCGTCGATTATTGGGTATGGATATGACTTTTCTAAAGAATATGGTGGAGAATCAGCTAAAGATATATACCAAAGAGCAGTTGAAAATACAAAGGAATTGAGTGGAAGTCCGATGATGGAAACATTTGTTTCCGATGGTGTTCAAGATAACTTTGGTTGGTACATAACTCGTTTTAGATAATTATTTTCCCCTCAATCCTTTAAGTGTTCCTGAAACTCTTACAACTTCCATTTTTTCTGGAAAAATACACAGCGACGCGCGAACCTGATTTAACATCTCGCGATTTATAGAAATAATTATTTTGTTTCCCTCTGATTTGATAAACGTCAACGCTGTTTTCGACATTCCATATTCACCGAGAAATTCTCTCGTCGCTTTCAGAATATTTTCTTTTAAATTTCCATCTCCCCGAATAAGTAAGTATCTTTTCTTCTCGCGCAGAGTTGGCTTAAGAGCTTTCATATTTCTAACAGAAGAAATTACTATTTAATTTTATCT
>JAGVXJ010000041.1 GCA_018303895.1 Candidatus Pacearchaeota archaeon | reverse complement strand
AGTTCAGAAGATATAACTGATTTTTATAATGAATACGTAAAACATTTAACCCCGATTTTAAAAGGAAGAGACATTACTCCCGAAGAACTTGCTACACAGCAGTTAGCTCGTTCCCTTTTTAGGCAAGATGTTTCAAGAGAAATTCGCTCAATATGGTTTGATTCTTTACCTCATTTAGCAGGATACAAATTGTTTCATGCATTTCTTGATCAACGAAGAAATCCTGGGTCTAGAAATCCTTATTCTTCAATAATTCCTCAACTCGAAAAACCTATTTCGGTGGATGAAATCGAAACTGCCACATCAGTCTCAAATCGGGAAGGAACTCAAGAGGGAATAAAATATTTAGAAAAAAAAGGAGTATTTCCCTTACCACTTTCTCCCAGAAATTATGTTTGTCAATTAGAGCAAATTACTCATCCATGGCAATTTTGATTAGTATATTAAATTCAATTCAATAATTTTAAAAATCCCCTTTCTCTAACTTAACTTATGTACGATTTTAAACAAACCGAAGAAGAAGCCGCAAAAATTTTGAAGGAATCAGATATAAAAAAAGCGGTTCTAAATGATTCAAAAAGAAAAAAACTTTTTAGTTTTCTTGAAGGTCCTCCGACGGCAAATGCACCGCCTGCATTACATCATCTTGAAGTTAGGACATACAAAGACATAATTAACAAATTCAGATACATGCAAGGATTCAACGTTCCGAGAAAAGCAGGATGGGATTGTCATGGTTTGCCAGTTGAAGTGCAGATAGAAAAAAAATTAGGGCTGAATTCAAAAAAAGATATTCAAAAACACGGCGAAGCAAAATTTATAGATGAATGTCGTGAAAGTGTTTTTTCCTACATTGAATCTTGGAACAAGTCAACAAGAAAATTAAACTATTGGGTCGATTTGGAAGGTCACTACGCGACGCTGGATAACAATTACATTGAAAGTGTCTGGTGGTCTTTACAACAATTATACAATAAAAAACTTCTTTACGAGGCACATAAAGTTGTTCCATTTTGCCCTCGGTGTGAAACTCCTTTATCCAGTCATGAAGTTGCTCAAGGTTACAAAAAAGTAAAAGAAGATTCGGTAATTGTAAAATTAAGATTAAGTTCTGGAGAAAATCTTTTAGTTTGGACAACAACACCCTGGACTTTGCCTTCGAACGTTGCCGTCGCTGTAAATCCAAATATTGATTATGTTTTCGTCGAAGAAAGAGAAATTTTTATTCTGGCAAAAGAGCAGGCAAAAAAATTATTTGAAGAACCAAATATAATCAAAACAGTAAAAGGAAAAGATTTAATTGGAAAAGAATATTCTCCCTTGTTTAATTATTTCGCCGGACTTAAAGGAGCATTCAAAATAATTCCTGGAGATTTTGTTACAACTGAAGATGGGACTGGATTAGTTCACCTTGCTCCAGCATTTGGTGAAGTCGATTATGATGTTTGCAAAAAAGAAAAAGTTCCGTTTGTTCAGCCCGTCGACGAAACAGGAAAATTCACTGCAGAAGTGCCAGATTTTCAGGGACAGTTTATAAAAAAAACAGACAAATTAATAATTGAAAAATTGAAGTTTAATGATCAACTATTCAAAGTAATTCCTTATGAACATGACTATCCTTTTTGCTGGAGATGTAGTTCTCCGTTGATGTATTATGCAATAAAGTCATGGTTCATAGAAGTTACAAAATATAAAGACAGATTAATTGAACTGAATGAAAAAATAAATTGGACTCCAAAATATATCAAAGAAGGAAGATTCGGTGAATGGTTAAGAAATGTAAAAGATTGGGCACTTTCAAGAAATAAATTCTGGGGAACACCTATGCCAGTTTGGAGATGCGAATGTGGATACGAAAAAGTAATTGGTAGCGTCGAAGAATTGAAAAAAAATTCTATAAAAAAATTCTCCGAGAAAGAAATTGATTTGCATAAACCTTGGATAGACAACATAAAATTTAAATGTGAAAAATGCAAAAAAGAAATGAAAAGAATTCCCGAAGTTATTGACTGTTGGTACGACTCTGGTTCAGCTTCGTTTGCGCAATTTCATTATCCATTTGAAAATAAAGAAGAATTCAAAAAAAGGTTTCCTTATGATTTTATTTCTGAAGCGGTTGACCAAACAAGAGGTTGGTTTTACACTTTGCACGTTTTAGGAACAATTTTATTTGATGACGTCGCTTTCAAAAATGTAATTTGTGCAGGGCATATTGTCGACGAGAAAGGAGAAAAGATGTCAAAATCAAAAGGAAATGTCTTGAATCCAGATGAAGTGATTTCTTCTATTGGCGTTGACGCAACTCGATTACAATTTTGCACGATGGACATTGGTGCTTCTAAAAGATTTGGGATAAATTTAGTAAAAGAAGAAGTTTCGCCATTTCTAAATGTTCTTTGGAATACTTTTCAGTTTTATACTCAACTAAACAACAATGAAAAGGCAATAGAAAAAGTTGAAGACAAATGGATTTTATCAAAATTAAATAAACTTGTTAAAGAAACGACAGAAAATTTAGAAAATTATCAAATTGAAAAAGCACTTTTACCCATAATGGAATTTGTTACAAATGATTTTTCAAAAACTTATATTAAAATGATTAGAGACAGAGATGATAAAAATGTAAAAAAAGTTATTGGAAAAATTTTGGATGATGTTTCAAAATTGCTCGCGCCTTTTGCTCCGAATATTTCTGAAGTAATTCATAAAGAATTTGAAAAGGGAAGTGTTCATCTCTCCACCTGGTCAAAATACGACGAGAAATTAATAGATTTAACTCTTGAAAAAGAATTTGGAAATGCCCTAATGATTATTGAGATGGGACTTTCTGAAAGGGATAAGGCTCACATTGGATTGAAATGGCCGTTAGCAAAAGCAACTTTATTTGTGAAATCAAAAACCCAATATGAAAATTTAAAAAAAATTATCAAAAATCAGCTAAATATAAAAGAATTAGAAATTAAATCTCCAAAATTAGAAAAAGATGAAAGTTATAAAGAATATTTAGAGCTGGATACAAAATTAACTCCCGAGCTTGAAGCAGAAGGTTATGCTCGAGAAATTTCAAGATTTGTGCAGGCAGAAAGAAAAAAAGCAGGACTTGTGAAAACAGATTTTATTGAATTACACGTCGCTGTTGAAGATAAAGAATTTTTAAAATTAATTTCAAGAAAAGAAGCAGGAATAATAAAAGAAAGAGTGAATGCAAAAAAAATTTCAAATGGATTAGTCAGCGACGTGAAAAATAAATATTCATTCACTATGGAAGGAAATATTAAAGGAAAAAAATTTAAGATTTATTTTAATAAGCTAAATTAATCTTAAGAAACATTTAAAAATATCAATGAATTACCTTTAACATAAAGAGTGTAAGGTTGGGATTTTGGTTAAATAACTACCAACTGGTAATCCTTAAATTTCACCCTTTCGGCATAGCAATATTTAAAAACCAAATAAACTACTTTCGGCATAGCAATATTTAAAAACCAAATAAACTAAAAAGATATAACAAAATGATAGTTAAAGATGAATTTTTGAGTAGACTAAGAAAAATTTTCGACTTAAATTTATACGAAGTCAAAGTCTGGACAGCACTTCTTTCTAGGGGAACTTCTACTGCTGGAGAATTGTCTAGCATTTCTGACGTCCCAAGATCAAGAACTTATGATATCCTCGAGAGCCTTGAAAAGAAAGGATTCATTGTTATGAAACTTGGAAAACCAATAAAGTTCATCGCTTTGAAACCAGAAGAAGTCGTTGAGAGAGTTAAGAAAAATTTGGTAAAACATACTCAAGAAAGAACAAAAAGACTTGAAACTTTGAAAGGCGATCAAGTTTTAGATGAATTAAATCTTCTTTTCACACAAGGTGTTAAATTCGTTGAGCCAACTGATTTGTCTGGAAGCATGAAAGGAAGACAAAATATTTACAATCATCTTGATATGATGGTAAGAGACGCGGAAAAAACAATCACAATCGTAACAACAAGAGAAGGATTAAACAGAAAACTTGAAGCTTTAATGCCAAGTTTTGAAAAATGTAAGAAGAGGGGAGTAAAAATAAGAATCGCAGCACCCGTTGATGCTAGTAATGTTAAAGTTGCAAAGGATTTGAAAGCTGTCGCTGAAGTTAGAAATCTTGAAAAAATGAAAGCAAGATTTGTCATAATCGACGGAAATCAAATAATGTTCATGCTTCTTGACGACGAGAAATTCCATCCTAACTACGATGTTGGTGTTTGGATTAATACTGATTTCTTTGCAAACGCATTAGAACAGCTTTTCGAACTTGCATGGAACGAAATGAAGACAGTTAAATAATTTCGTTCAGTAATACAAAATGGCTTCGCAATTTTGTATGATGGAATCGAAATGAAAAGCGTAAAGTAAATCTCATTCAATAACACTCGCTAACGCAGTCGCTCGTGTGATGGAATCGAAATGAAAGTTGTTAAATAATCTTCTTACCAAAAAGTTTAAAAACAAGTCATATTAGATGATTTTATGAAATTCGGATTAAAAGAATTAATTATTGCAGGAAGTTTGGGATTAGCTTTGACTGGGTGTTTTGAGCAGAAACCGGTTTCTCCGAATAGTACAGGAAGTAGTTTAGAATTAGAAAAACCTGCTGAATGTGAAATTATAAAAGATATTAGACATTATAGTGGCTGGAGTGGTGGTCGGGATATGAATTTTCAAGTCCTTTGCGAAGACAAGTTAGGAAAACTATCCCTTTATCACAAAAGATATCTTAATCAAAGTTGGATAAAAATTTCAGTTAAATAATTCTAAGGTTTTGATAACAATAATTTTTCTTAATTAAAAACTTCTTTTGAAAAGATTTATATATTCCTACTTTATAATGAATACATGGATGCCCAAACCATAAGCATTGGTGTTCCGGTGTACAACGAAGAAGAAACTTTGGTGCAAAGCCTTGAGTCAATAGTTAAAGGTGTACTTGAACTAGAACAAAAGTCGAACATTATTTTATGTTTTAATGGCACAACCGATCATGGTCGGGATTTAGCTGAAAACTTTTCTAACAAAATTTATCCGTTAGAAATTATTAGCTCTCCAAAAGGAAAACCCTCGGCAGTTAAAGCAATTGCAAATCATTCTAATCGAGACATTTTAATTTACGTTGACGCGGATGTTATCGTCAATAAAAGCTGTTTCAAAAATATAATTAATTTATTTTCCTCAGATGTGATGGCTGTAACTGGGAGACCTATACCCTACACTTCCAATAACTTAGTGTCCAATATTCTTAATGCCAGAATGAGTCATCCGGGTATTGAAATTTCTAAATCTGGTGGGTCTAAACCATTTTTACACGGAAGAATTTATGCAATCAGAAAATCTACATTAGGAAAAATTGACCAAGATTTTTCAGATGCTATCGGTGACGACACTTTTTTGAGTCATTATCTTTTATTAAATTACGGAAAAGACTCAATTGCCTGTTGCCACAATGCAAACGTTCAGTATCAGCCAGCTACGTCGGTAAAGTCTTGGTGGAATAAATGGTCACGAATTTGGCAAGATTTAGACAACTTATACAAAAACCATCCCGAATTTTTACCAGTCAAAAATTCTGTTAAAACAAAAATTGATTGGAAGAACGTTCCAGCGAGGGATATTCCTCTTTTTTTATGCGAACGAGTGTTGCATTATGGCGGAAAAACTTATTTTAATATTATTAAAAATTATAAAGAAACCAAGTGGATTAGACTTGAAGATACCCAGAAGGTGAGATTATGAAAGAATATACCGCCGGAATTTCAATAACTGAAGCGTGCAATCAAACGTGCGAACATTGTTATATTGGTCGGAAGATGTATTGGCATGAAAAGAATTACAAGTTTAAATCAATACCAAAAGATAAATTCAATTTGTTAGTGGTTCAATTAGTTGAGGCTAACGTGACACGGGTAAATTTTGGTGGCGGAGAGTCACCCTTGCACCCCCATTTTTTAACCTTTGCTCAGAAACTTTACGACGCAGGAATTAAAACTTCATTAGTTACTAATGGTTCGAATATTTCTATGAATAAAATTAGGCCCAATCTGTCGTTGTTTAACGACGTCGGAGTATCTATTGATTTTTCGGATGAGAGACATTCTATCAATCGCAGAAAGCCAGACTCATTTAAATCTGCAGTTCGTAGTTTAAAAGAAATTGTTGAATCAAAAAAAACTAAAACTGAAATGGTAACATGTATTATGAACATAAATTATTCCAATCTGCCTCAACTCTATGAATTAGCAAAATCTATCGGAGTTAACATGTGGCGATTAAACAGATTTCATCCTACAAAAAATGATCTTTCTCGATTTTCAATCAATCCAACCGGGCTGGACAAAATAATTGATATAAGTTACTTGGCATGTTCACCCCAGCAAATGCGCGAGGCATTTGAATTTTTGTCAAGTATAACCCCCAAAGAACAAAATTATATTATTTCCGACCCAGTATTTAGAACTTTAGTAAATGGAAATGGAATTATTGAAGGCGTGCCATATGGAAAAATTTCATTCAGAATAAAATCTGATGGAGGTGTCGTCCCAAATTTGTTTACTGACAATGCAATAGGAAATGTTTTTGAAACGCCCCTAAAGTCCATTCTGGAAAGTGAAGAATATAACCATTATTCTAGAAAGTTAGAAGGTAAATGTACTAAATGTATAAATAATAATAGTTGTAAGGGCGGAGATATTACCGACACAATCTTAACTGATTCAAAAAGTGATCCTTATTGTTTTTTGGAAACAGATTTAAAATCTGACACGAAAATAATTCCACTATCAGAAACTAACTTTGTTCATGAGTCATATTTAAGTACAATTTATGTTCCTATTAAGTGGGGGACAAAAAAATGAATCGTAACATAAGAGTATCTGTGATTTTGTTGAAGGATAACAAATTACTATTAGTCAATATGCGACGTAAAAATTCAAGTATATATGTTCTTCCGGGGGGAGGATTGGAGCTTGGGGAATCAATTTTTGAAGCAGGTGCAAGAGAAGTCAAAGAAGAAACTAATCTAAATGTTAAAAATTTAAAAATCGTATATCTAAAAGAATTGTACACTCATACTGATGAATCAATGGATATAATTCTATACGGAGAGATAGCTAGTGGAGAGTTAAAAAAAGGATACGATCCAGAACATGGTGACAATCAAAAACTATATGATGTTTTTTGGATTGATATTGAAAAATTGCCGTCGTTAAATTTTCATCCAAAACAACTTATAATTTATTTAAAAAAAGATTTAGAAAATAAATTTTCTATAGGAGTAAGACATCTGGGTCGGTTTGAATATCCAGAAAGATAATGATGAAATTAA
>JAGVXJ010000066.1 GCA_018303895.1 Candidatus Pacearchaeota archaeon | reverse complement strand
TGTTCCTGACAGATGGGCTGGAATTTCATTAGGACTGGAATATAAATTTAGATTACTTAGAATAGAAGAAAAAAAGGAATATGTTATTTTTGATTATACAACGGGAAAAATAGTTGAACATATTCAACCAAAAGAAACAGATTTTTTCACAGGAGTTTCTTCACCCATTGATTCAGCAGCTTCAGCCATTTCTGATTCACTTACAGAATTAATTATGTCTTTGAATTTTTTGAAATCGGCTGCTTGAATTTTTACGCCAGCTTTTGTGAAACCAGTATATCTTTCGCTTGAAACGAATTCCCTTATTGTCAATCCTCTTCTTCCACCGAAATCGTCGATACGAATAATCACATCAGTTGTATCATTCTTTGAAATTTTTCCAATATCTTTTTCCATGTCAGAGAAATGAAAAGTTGGTTTATAAATATTTATAGTTGAAAAATTTATTCCCGTCTTGGGGAATACCCCGCAGCTTGCTGTGGTTGGGAGTTTCATTGAAAAAAATGGGATAAATCTCTAACAGAACTAACAATCGCCAAATGTTTGTGTTTCTCAAGAGGTTTTCCTTTTTTGAAGCCAGTTCTGACGCCAATAAAACCCATTCTCGTGCGTCGCGCAGCAATTGCATCAAACACACTATCTCCTACGACAAGACAATTCTTGGGAGAAATTTTTAATTTTTTTGCAACAAGAAAAAGTTGGTCTGGGGATGGTTTCCCTTTTTTTACATCGTCAATGGTTGAAATAAATTTGAATTTTTTTCTAAACTCAGAATTAGTTGATCTCTTCATAGTAATAAGACTTGAACCAGTAGCAATTCCGATTTTAAAATTTTTTTTAACTGAAGATAACATAGACATAACCCCTGGAAAGAGCAAATTTTTCCCGTGAATAATTTTTTTGAAAATTTTTCGTCTTTCTTTTCTTAATTCGGGAATATCTCCGACAAGATGATACTTTTTTTTAAGATATTCAAAAATTTTGTGAGAAGGCGTTCCCATCAGAGAATCCACTTCTGATTGAGAAATCATTGAACCATGAAGTATCGCAATTTCAAAAAACGCTTTTGAATGATAAGGAATCGAATTAATAAGCGTTCCATCGAGGTCAAAAATAATCGCTTCATATTTTTTCAGCTCTTTTTTCATACATACCAAAAAGAAAGATAGTTTAGAGAGATTATTTGTTTGCAGGTTTTTTTAATGTTATTAATTAAATTAGAAATTTCTGATGGAAGAAGGCATTCGGATTTTCTATTTTTGTTTATTTGTTTAAATTTGATTAATATCTCTGACAAAAGAGGAAGTACATTTTTTTGAAAAGCAAAAATATTCATACTACAAAGAGCAAATTCATTAAATCCTTTTTGAGAATAATTCTCTTTTGATAATTCAAATATTTCTTCGATGGATTTTACATCGTGTTCAGAATCAATCTCGAAAATCCCGCGATTAACTGTTCCAAAATCTGGCAAAACGTCAACGAGGTTATACCCGACGCTGGCTGAGGTTTGATATAGCGTGAGATGATTGAAAAGAATTTTGAAAGTTTCCTCACCATAAATATCGTCGCCATTGCATACCACAAAAGAAGAGTCAATTAATTTTGTTGCAGAACAAATTGCATCAACTGTGCCCCAAGGCTTGTCCCGAAAATTTTTGTCATAATATTGCAAGGCATATTCAATTGGGATTCCATTGTATTCTGAATTAAATCTTTGTTTGAATAAATCATGAATTTGTTCGCTGACAACGAAAATAATTTTATTAAAACCTGCTTTCAAAGCTTGATTCATAGAGTATTCAATTAAAGTTTCTCCATTTGGACCTATTTTTGCAAATGCTTTTACTTTTCCACCGAACCGCGAAGAAATTCCAGCAACCAAATAAACCAGAGCTATTTCTTTCTTTTTTATCGAGGCGGTTTCTTTTTTTAGAGAATTGTTGAGATGAATAAAATATTCTGTTTTTTCTGAATTCGCAAGTTTCTCGACGATTAATTCCGGAGTTGAATGCGCCAGACGACCAAGAACCGGATTGTGGTCAACAATTAAATTAAAATCTGCATCCAAACCTTTTGCTTCAATTCCATCAATACGCGTTTTTTCAGGAGTGTTTTTTTGAATTTCATGCCCAAGATGAGTTGCAACAATTAAAAAACATTTTCGGTTTATGAAATAATCGACGGTGGCAGAAATGATTTTTCCAGCAACTCCGGGTTCGGTTACCGATTCAATTTCATCTGCAAGAATTAAAGTTTTATCGCCGGGTTTAATTTTTGACATTTGGTTTAACAAAGTTTCAAACGCTCCTTTATTTTCTGAACCTTTGTTTTTTGCGAAGTAATAAATTTCTGAGAATAATGGAATTTTTATTTCACCAAATAAGGGAAGACCAAATTGAGAAAGAGAAATTATTTGGATGATATGCTCGAGAAGAGTTGTTTTTCCACCAGAATTTGCGCCGGTTAAAATTGAACATTTGTAAGTTTCATTAAGCCCAAAAGAAATTGGTTTTGGGTTTTCAATCAAAATATTTTTTGAATTTGTTACTAGAAGTTCATTTTCTGAAATTTCAGGAAAAATCATTTCATTTTCTAAAAATTTGGATATACCTGAAATGAAATCAAAAAGAAGCAATGAATCAGAAAGTTTCTTCAACAGCGACGGGATTTCTTTTAATTTTGAAGAATTGTTCTTTACTTTTTGGGCAAATTCAAAAAATTCCCCAGCGTTTTGTCTTTTTATTTCCTTCTCCAATTCGCCTTCATCAACAGTAACTGGGATTCCGATGTTTAACACTTCAAAGGGAAGTTTAGACTTTTGCACTTCTTCTATTATCATTGAGTTTATCTCTTTTGGGATTTGATTTTTGCTCATTAGCTGAAACAAGGATTCTCCAGATATCATAAAATCTTTTAATTTTAATGAAACATTATTATTAATTTCGTCAACTTTTTTTTCTACGAAATCTCGGTCCAACATAAAAGAAGAATCTTCTTTTGTCAGTTCAAGCATTAAATCCAGTTCATTCACAATTTGATTTGTTTCTACGCCGATATCATATTTTTTCAAGATTTCCAAATTGTTTTTCCAGCAGGATAATTGTTCAAGATATCTCTCAAGATAAACCTCCTCGATGTTTTTAAGAAAAACTGCTTGAGAAAGCGATTCCATTGCAGAAGAAAAATCATTGCAGTTAATTACCTGAACTAAATCGTATGATTCAAGAAGAGAAACGTCGCTCTCGCTGATTATCAATCTTACGGGGCAACCCATCTCTTTAAGTTTTGTAAAAGTCGCAGAATCTTCGGTAACGACAAGGACATCATATTTTGGTTTCCACGACGCTTTTTTTGTTGAAAGATATTTAAGAAAAAAGTTTTCAGTTTTTGGAAGAGAAATAATTTCTTTAAAAAAATCCTGCCTTAATTTTATTTCTCTTGAATCAAAAACAAAATCAAACATATTAAACAAATTTGAAGTTTCAGAAAAAACGAAATTCCGTGAAATATGAGAAAGAACTTTTTGATGAACTGATTTCCCATCACGAGTTTTGAAAATACTTTCTGGAGATTTTAATAAAGTCTTCGCGGAAGAAAACGGACTTAATTCATTTTTTCGAATAAACTCTAACAACTCTTTTTTCATAAAAGAAAAGATGATTTGGATTTTTTAAGTATTGTTGTGATTAAATTAATGAATTTATTCTACTCAATTTGTGAAAGAATCGAATTATTAATTTGTTTTGCCATTTCGAGATTTTTGATTACTGTGAGTTTTATGCTGATTTTTTTGTTTACTATTTTAGAAAGTTCAATCAAATCCAAATCCTTGAGAGTTTTACTCTTTTTAAAAAAGGAATCCAATAACTTTGTTATTTCTTCCGGATATCTTGTCTGAACAATTAAGTCTCCGTAGGTTCCAACATAATAAGATTTATCAAAAGAAGAAGTGGAATGTTGAATGTGACTTTTTATATTAATTGCTGAATAAAATTTGGCAATCTGTCTGTCCAAAGGGGTGTTCCCGACGGAAAGGATATAAGATTTTATTCCTTTATCTTTCAAATGAGTCATAATCTTTTTTTCATTATCGAGATGAAGAAGTCCTTCCCAAACATGTGGTGCTTGGTAACAATTTAGATTATAATCTCCTTTTTTAAATTTGACAAACCAATTATCTATTAAATCCTGCCAAAATTTCATTAGTTCATTCAGAGAAGAAAAAGTAAATACAGATAGTTCTCCTTTTATTGAATCTATATTTTTTGGTGCTGTTTTTTCTTTGTTTATTTCTGAATACAAATCATCCAGAACTTTTTTACTTTCAATAATCCATTCTTTATTTATTAAAAATTCGTAATCTTTTTGAACGAGAACTCCTGATTCAACTAACAACAAAACTGCTTTTCTTACTGCTTGGAAGGTCACCGACTTTCCATATCTTTTCTTTATTAAATTTGTAATTTCAATTAATTTGAGCGGGTATTCCTTCGTTAAAATAGTAAATACTAAATCTTTTACTCCGCCTTTTTTTTCTAATGGAAGCGTTATTTCTAATGTCATTAAACCAATTAGATTAGTTTTATATTTAAACCTTTTGGTTTAATTGCCGTTGAACCAAGAAGATATAACCCTTTCAGAATTTGAGCTTTTAATTAAATCATAGGAGAAAACAAAATGAAAGAAATAACAAAAAACATGACAAAAGTAGTTGCTGAGGCAGTAGTCCTCTCAATGTTATACGTTGCTTCATTAGGTTTTATAGTAGTAGATGCAACAAGGCGGCAAGAACATAAAGAACTTACAAATAAAGTTGCATTGTATAACTACAAACCGGTTGGAAATGGTGGGGCTCTTGCTGAAATGAATGGAAGAACCAGCGAAGACAGAAAAGTAATGTATCAAGAGATTGAGCAGAGTTACCAATATGCAGAATCAATGTCTAATGCTCAATTGAAAGAAGCATACCAGAGATTAGAGTCTGGCTATTCAGTAATGGGAATGTTTCAATAATAAGAATGTAGAACTAATGAATAAAATTTAATTTATTTTTTTAAATAACACTAACCTTAATCATCTTAACATCTTTCAAGGGTTTGTCATTTCCATCTGTTTCTACTTTTGCTATTTTATCGACGACATCCATTCCTTCAACAACTTTTCCGAATACAGAATAACCATTATCTAAGAATTTATTGTATTTCAGATTTATGAAGAACTGGCTTCCGGCAGAATTTGGCATTGGGGATTTTGCCATTGCAACTGTTCCCCTTAGATTTTCGTCTAGAGAAGTATGAGTGTATTCATCTTTGATTGTATAACCAGGCCCACCTTCTCCAGTTCCTTCTGGGTCTCCGCCCTGAATCATAAATCCATCGATAACTCGGTGAAAAATAACTCCGTTGTAAAACCCGGATTTTACTAATTTTTCAAAATTTCCAGAAGTTATAGGCATTTCACTATAAAGCTGAATTGTTATATTCCCAAAATTTGTTTCTAGGAGAACTTTTGTTGTTTTTTGATTTGAATTCATTTTGTAAATTATTCCTATAGATAAAATGATTATCACCGCGATTATAAAGATAATGATTTTTATTTTTTTCTGCATATTCAAGAATGAAATCAAATGTTTTTAAGTTTAATGAAATTATTTTTTGAAAAGACGATTTAGATAAATTTTCGTTTCCTCAAAAACTTCTTCAATTGAACGTGATGCATCGATGATTATTATTTTCTCTTTTGGAAGCAAGCTTGGAAGTTGAAGATATTTTTCTCTTAAGGATTTTTGAAATTCTAAATCTTTATCGAAAACGTCCGTTGCCCCACCTTTTTTTCTTCTCTCGAATGCAATTTCTGCCGGGCAATCATAAATCAAAGTTAAATCAGGAACTAAAATTGCTGGATTTTTATGAGCAAAAATTATCTCTTCTACAGGTATTCCTTGAAGTGATTGGTAAGTAATTGTTGCATATTTGTATCTATCTGAAAAAACGTGCGTTCTTCTTTCTAAATTTGGAGAAATATAATTTAAACAATGGTTTATTCTGTCTGATACAAAATTATCTAGATACCATCGAGCGTCTTTTTTTACATCAGTTCCGGCAGCCATTCGCTTTCTTATTTCTGAAAAATCTCTCGTCGGTTCTCGAGTTAGATAAATATCATTCTCCTTTGACAAACTAAAAACATAATCAACAGCTTTGATAATCTGGGTTCCTTTGCCGGAGCCGTCGAGCCCGTCAAATGTGACAAAAATTCCGCGGGGCATTTTAGACTTTCCTTGCTATTCCAAGCTCTTTTCTGAACGGGCAAGGGTCGGTACATTTTGCATGGGGAAAACTGCATTTTGGTCCATGTGAATATTTTTCCAATTCAGAATAAACTTCATGACTTGAAAACGGAATGTTTATCAAATATTCCTCCAATGTTTGTCTTGTGCTATTCATTATTTCCCACTGGGCATTTCCGCAAAGTCTCTCGCTCATTTTTGAAATAAAGTCCGTGTAAGAACCCGATTCATGCACGTCGACAAGAGTTGCTTGAGGATAGTTTTCGGAAACACTTTCCAAATCAGCAACCCATTTTTTTCTTAATGATTCTTCGCTGATTATTTCCGGCACAAAAAAAGTAAAATTGAAATTATCTTTTATTGGTTGCATTGAATAAGCAAGAGTTCTGTGACGATGTGCTTGAGCAAGACCAGCGAAAGAAATATCATAAGATGTTGAATAATTTTCTCCGAACTCTTCCGCAAAATTTTGCCGTCGAGAAAACATACTTAATTCTCTTAATTTTAATTTTGGGTCTAATCCTGGCTCGTAAAGAAAATCCATCTTTTCATTAAATTCTTTCATGAACGCTTTTACTCTCACATTAAATTTTGTGTCTGGTTCTTCACTTTGGAAATCATTAAACCAGTGCATAATATAATTTAGCTGTCTGAATGATAATTTGTGCCCCATTTTTGTTGGCGTAAAAACAGAAGTCATGTAACGCGCGTTTTCCTGGGCTAATTTCAAGGTTTTGTCTTTTTGTTTCTCGTCTAAAAAAGGATAATTCTTTTTAATCTCTTCCTGAAAAATCCCCATCCATTTATTATAAAGTTCCTTTTCTCTTCCTTCAACTTTCATTTGAGTATAACGCGCTGATTTTTCTGAAGTAGCATAATCTCGCTCATTGTTTAAAATCATGGCGCCAAATTTTGGAATTCTTTTTAATTCAAAATTAAAAACGGGCTGGTCAAAAACACTATGATGTCCTCGGCGCATTAAATCAGCGATGAGGATTGTTGGGTCTGGTTCTTTTAAAATTTCGTCAAAGTCTTTAGAAGTGTAACAAAGTCTTGCAAAAGAACGGCTTAATTCAAGAGCTTCTTCTTTAGTCTTGATATTATTTGTCGAACCAATAATTTGAATTTCCATTTTCCCCTTTTATTATTCACTAAAATAAACTGGGTTTAAAAATAAATCGCAACAAAAAAATATACTATTTGTTGAGTTCTTTTTCTAAATTCTTCGCTTCTAATTTTGAGAGTTCATCTCCCAAACAAAGAGCAGAGGGGTATTGTTGTGTGTATTTGGCAAAGTTTTCTGGACCTTTTAGGGCATTCATGTAATCAAGCTTGAAATAGCGAGGAAAATTTCTTTCTAACCTTTCCATAACCGATTTATATTCCGAACGTCTCTTGAACTTATCAAAAGCATAAATAAAAGCGAGATATTCATTTTCGTTTAGAAGAGCCATAAGTTCAGACAAAACAAAATTTGGATTTCCTGAATCTTTAACTACATCAGCAACGGTCTTTTTTCCCTTAATTTTTTCAGAAATTTTTTTAACATCATCATTGATTTTGCTTAATTCTTCAACATTTTTCCGTTTTTCTTCTTTCTTCTTTCCAGTAAGGGCATCATAAACTCGGTTAAGATATTCTATAAATGACATTCGCAGAGTAGAAAAGGGAGGTAATTAAATATTTGTGTAATAAGATTAGTCCTTCATGCGAAGTGACTGCGCCAATCTTTGTGCACAAAGTTGGGACCGAACTTGTGAGAGTCTCGACGAGCATCTATGAATGAAAACCTTATTTTCTGTTTCAATCTTTTATCTCAACCTTAATACTCACGTTCTTTGGAATTTGAAGTCTCATTATGCTGTGGAGAACTTTTTCGTTTGCTGGTAAGTCAATTAATCTTTTGTGAAGTCTCATTTCGAAATGATCGAAAGTTGCTGTTCCGCTTCCACATGGAGATTTTCTTGTTGTGATTCTCATCTTTTTAGTTGGTAACGGAACGGGTCCAGAAATAACAATTCCTGATTTGGAAGCAATGTCCTTGATAGAATTACAAATAGCGCTAAGCATTTCAATATCCGTGCTATTTAATTTTACTCTTACCTTTGACATTTTTGTTTCCCAGAACATATTTGCCTTATGTTCCAATATGAAGTATAAAAAAAGTTGGTTTAAAAAGTCTTCGCTTAATTTTATTTATTAGATTAATACAAATTCTGTTCTGGTTTGAAGTTTTCCAAAAATTCTTTTTCGATGAAATGTAATTTTCCGGGAATGATAAAGCAAAAAGGTGGGTGAATATTTTTGAACTCAGTAAGTTGAGACGGATGACAGAAAATTATTTTTTGGCCTCGAGTTCCGAGCTGCTGACACACAATGATTTTAGTCAAAGGAATTTTATGTTTTGCAATTGTTTTTTCCAATTCATCCAAAGCAGATTCAAAGCTTAAACCGATATCGACGAGAATTAAAGAATGTGCATCTATTGATTGATTTTCTTTGACGACTTCGATAAAACTGTCTGGTGTGAAATTTTTCCGAGCATCCCACCGAGGCATGCTTGTTATTTTTCCGAATTTGTAAATTTGCAAACCAGTTTCAGAAACTCCGTCGAGAACTGAAGCATTATGCAAAACGCGGTATTTAACATTTGATTTGATACATTCGTCGACGATAGTTATGTGAGTTGTCGCCATCAGTGGATTTCCATAAACTAAAAGAGCAATATCAAGTTTTCTTGCTTCATCAACTATTGACAAAGACTCAACAAATTCTCTATTTGCCCCGTTAATTTTTTTTCCGAGAATTTCTTCCAAGTGCTGAACTGCATAAGGCAAATCGATTGTGTAGTTTTCCAAATATATCTTTTTACATCTCTTGCAAAGTTCCATTGCTTCTTTTGTTAAACTGTCTGCATTCAGTCCAAGCCCGATAAGATATAGCATAATTGAAACAAGGAAAATAGAGTTTTAAATGTTGTTGATAAACCTAAACTGAATATTCACCTGTCACATAAAAATGACGACAAAGATAAAGTTTATAATCTTTGAAAACTTAAGAAATTAATGATAAAACAAAAAATAATACAAAACATAAACCTGATGCATTCTGGCGAAAGAGGAGGAATGTATTCGCTGTTTAAGGAAGAAAGTTGGGGGGCTAACGGGAGTTTTTACAAGGATGTTCATTTTCCTTGCATGGTCGCAAACTATCTGTATCGGGGAGAAACAGGAGAAATAGTAAAATTTACGATGGAAGATGAGGTTACAGCGGAAGAAAGAAAATTGTACAGCGAAGGCTCTTTCCAGATAGCAATAGACATGATGGGTGAAAGAGATTATGCAATTGTTGGTATGAGATTAAAGGAAGGAACAAACGAAATTGGAAGAAAAACTCTTGAAGAAAGTGTGCAGATGTTTAATAATTTGCATGAAAAGTTTCCGCTTCCGACGGAAAACGAGGATTAAACATGGCCAAAAAATATGAACCTAAATTTGAACAACTGCCAAAAATAGGTTTATCGGGAGAGATTTTGCCTTTTTCTTTATGGACTCCAGCTTATGAACAAATTCTTGATAAGAAAAAAAAGATTAAATTGAGAGAAATTCACAATGACGAACCCGTCGAGAAAATAGAAAGGTATGAATCTTTAATTCCACACTTTGCAACCCGATGGTCCAGTCGTATAGAAAGTATTCAAAAGATTTTAGAGAAATATCCATCAGTTAAAAGTCCGTGTGCTATGAGAATTAAAAATACTAACGATTTAGAAAAACATTTACAGATAGTTTATCAAATGTCTTATGCACATTATGTTCTTGGAAAAAGTAAGAATATGCACCATGGGGGAAGACGTTTTCCAGATTTTTGTTGTGGTATTTCAGCTGACAATCTTTTTCTTTCTCTTCTGGAAAGAGGATATATTAACGCACTAAGATTTTCCAACGATGAATATGATCATGGATATGTTGGGCTTCCTTTTGTTATGAAAAATTTTAAAGGACTCATAATTGCAGACCCAACTTCAGACCAAATGTGGGAAAAAATAAAAAACCCACCCCGAAATAATATTTTTGTAGCATCAGAAAAAAAATGGGAATATCGAACTGATTGGGCAAATAATGCCAACTTATTTCCAGATGAAGCAGCACACTTAGGAACATTGAACAAATTTGTATCGATAGGCCGCCGTGTTGATATAGACAAAGAAGGGGATTTTTTCCGAGATGTATTCAAAAAAGTGGTTAATGTCAAAATCTAAATTTTTGTGAGATACTTAAAGAGAAGAGTTATAATTTGAAAGTTCTGTTGAATCTGGATCGAATTCAGGAACGAACTGATTATTGTTTTTCTTTTCTTGATAAAGTTCAAGAAGACGACTTTGATGATATTTAGTTATTTCTGGATTTGTCAAAATTTTATCTTCGGAGTTAATATCTATTTTTTTCATGACAGATAGTAAACTATCTTTGTCTCGTTCCAAATTAATCTCACCTTTAACGCCGAACAAAAAAGGTTCTCCGTTGAATTCTCCGACGTGATATTCCAATCTTTTCGAGTCCATACCTGCCCAAAGAAGAACTAATTCGGTACTTCCGGAAGGACAAGTATAGTTATTTGGAAGAATGAAAATATTTCTTGAATTGGTTTTTTCCAAAATTTCTTGTGGTGTTGGAACGGAACTAAGTATTGAACAGCCGGAAGAAGCAAGCAAAAATGTTGGAATTACAAACAAGGATAATCTCTTTAGTAAATTTGACATTTAATATTTGAGTTTGGAATGTTTATAAAAATAGTTGTGATTAATTATTTCAAACTTCTGCTTGTAACAATTGCAATGAACAACAACGAAAACAATAAATAATCATTTTTCAAAATCAAGCTTAAAATCACTCCAACAAAACAAAAAAGAATTATCAGAATAAACCATTTTTTTCCTTGTTTGAGTTCTTCTTTTGTGTATTTTGCAAGAAGATTTCCGAGAGGAATTCCGAGAATTAAAACAAATATAATCAAAAGAAATTGAATTAGTTGATGCATGATTAAACACCGAAAATGAAAGATTTAAACTTTACTATAACAATTCTTAAATATTGGAATATTCTTGAAAATAGATGGAATTAAGATATCTTGCGCCGTACTTGGTTTTTGCAAGTGTATTTCTTGCTTCGGCGACAGATTTTGTTTTTGGAAATCCCGTCGGAAAAATGGTTTATTCACAAGGCAGAAGCATGGTTAATCAGGTTATCAAAGAAAAAAAAATGGCCATAGACTGGGGAATTTATGAAAGAAAAGATTCTGACAGGCGAGCAGCCCAAATTGGTGAAGGAATTCTTGCGGGATTGATGGTTTATTTCGCACTCAAAGAACCAAAAAAACAAAAAGAAGAAAGAGCAGGAAAAAAATATTTGGAATGGCAGAGAAAGAGAAGTCTCGAAGAACTGTCTAAAAATCAAGGAAAAGAATAAACTTTATCTCAATAATATTTAAAACTTAAACTTTCCTAGAGAAATTATGTACAAAAAATATCTTGTTGTTGCAAGCCGAATGGACAGAGCAGGTTATAATATAGTTTTACAACTCACACAATTTGGAAAATTTGACACATATATTGTAGATGACGAAATAATTTACACAAGGAATCTTAATTTGAATCTGATTAAAGAATATGATTTTATTATTTTCGCTTCGAAACATCAGTCAGAAAGAAAGATGAAAACGCTGTCAGTTCATCCAGTTGGAAATTGGAAAACGGCAGAATATGGTGGAGTAAACGGAAAGGTTGGAAAATCTTCTGCAATGTTTATGAAACAAGCTTTTGAGAAATTGACAAAAAATGCCAAGGAACATAATTTAGATAGTTATTCGGTGACGATGGAATCTACACATCATGGACCATTGATTGATAAGCCGTCGATGTTTATAGAAATTGGCGCGACAGAAAATGAATGGCGTGATACAAAAGCGGCGTTTGTCGTCGCGAAAACAATTTCGCAAATGATAAATGAGTTCAAAGAAAATCCGTATAATGAAATCGTGATAGGAATTGGCGGACCACATTACTGCCCGGGGTTTAATCGAATTCAGGGGGAAACAAACGTCGCAATTTCGCACATAATTCCAGAATATGCTCTTCCGCTAACTGAAGAAATGATTAAAGAAGCAATTGCAAAAACTCAGGAAGAATTGGACTTTGTGATTATAGACTGGAAAGGCGTCGGCAAATCAGAAGAAAGACAAAAAATAATTGATATTCTCGACAAAAATTATATTCAGCATAAGAGAACCAGCGAAGTAAAATAATTAACTCAAGAATTCCATGAAAACTTCGAGATGATCTTGAGTTGGATATTCTTCTACGATTGCGCAGTTTTTGAAACTTTTTGAGATGTCGTTTATTTTTTCCGCGTTGCATAAAATACGGAATTTTTGATAATCTATTTTGAAATCTAATTTTGGAAATGAATTTGAGAGTTTTGAAAAAAGTAAGTGTAATTTTTGTTTTTCTTTTTCACTGAATTTTTTTCTTTCACTTTCAAAAGTTGGTTTTGATTCTTCCAAATAAATTGCTCCACGTAGTAATGTTCCGTCTTTAGTGATTAGGTCAAATTTCTCGGCAGAATTTTTTGCACGAAGTTTTATTCTTTCAGTAAATTGAATTTTGTCTTTGAATTCAGCACTGCAATAATGAATTCTTAATTTTTGCTTTTTGAAATGATTTATTATTTTCAGTGCAGTTTTTTCACTTCCTGAAACTTCATAATTCTCGAGGGTTTTCCATTTTTTCAAAGAATATTCTTTTTCGTAAAGAGTTGCATATTCCAGCTCGTTAAGATTGAAAAAATCTACATAAGTTTTGAAGAAGTTTATCATCTCAATGATTTCTTTTTCTTTTCCAGGAAAAATTGGAATTTCAACTCCGACCTCTGAAAATTTCCCTTTGACTAATTTTGCTTTTTCCCATAAATCTTTTCTTTCCAAATCAGGATGAATCCTTAATTCATCAAGACGCGAATCCTGAAGAAGTTTTACAATTTTCTCGTCGATAAGATTTAATGATGTATACAGGTGAATATGAAAATCTTTTCCAAAATTTTTCTTTAATTCTTTGATAAAGAATATTGTCCGATTTATTTTTGAAAGTGGGTCTCCACCAGTGATTCCGGCACCTTTAGCACCGCTTGAACGAACTTCATTTAACAGTTGTTTCATTTCTGAAAGCTTTACTTCATTTGCGTAGACTACATCTTTGTTTTTTTTCTTTTCTGAAAGTGGGCAGTAGAGACAATTTCGAGGACAAATTCCAGTTATAAAAAGAACGAGCTTCTCGCCTTTGGAGCACAGTTCACATCCTCGAGGTAATTTTCCTTGATGTTTGCTTATCATCAAAATTTGAAAAAAAGGTAGTTTAAAGAATTATCCTAATGAGAAAATCAGATTATTTCAATGATTTCCGGAATTTGTTTTTTTAGAGAGTATAACATTGGTGGGCGGTGAGAAACATCTTTTTTTACTTCTTCAGTTTTCAGAATGTCCAAGGATAAAATTTTCTTAACAAAATTTCTTTTATCAAAAACTTTGTCAAAAACTATTTCATACAAATTTTGCAGTTCAGACAAAGTAAATTTTTTGTTTAGTAAAGAAAAAGCAACAGGAGTATATTCAAATTTCCATTTTAATCTTTTCAAGGCGTAAGTGAGAATTTGCAGGTGGTCAAATGCAAGAGGGGGGACTTTTTTCACCGGGAAAAATTCAACAGCAGACACATCTGCCGAAGATTTTAAAGAAACGTCGTCGAAGTTTACAAGAGCAAAATAAGAAACAGTGATAACTCTCCCACGTGAATCTCTTTTCGGATCACCAAAAGTATAAAGTTGTTCAAGATAAATATTTTCTACACCCGTTTTATCATGCAAAACTCTTTTTGCGGCTTCTTCCAAAGATTCTTCAATTCGCACAAATCCACCAGGTAAATTCCACGAACCTTTAGCTGGTTCAACTGCTCTTTTAACAAGCAAAACTTTTAGCTCATTATTTTGAATTGCAAAAATCACCATATCGACGGTAACTGCTGGTTTTTCGTAAGCTTTCCAATCATGACTTTTTTCTGGGTTAACCATAATGTTCTCAATACAAGAAGATATTTAAATATTTGTGAAGGCGACTATATTTATTTCCTGCCAGTATTCATAGCCGTCGTGAAAATCTTTTTTTAACCCGAGTTTTTTAAGATATTCTAACCAGGATTTATTATTTAAAATATTATTTATTTTGAGCGGAACTTTCATTTTTCCGAGAAGATCCATTTTCATTTTTGATTTTTCTTTTAGCACAATACTCCAGCACAAACTTGAAATATTTGTGATTATTATTCCATTTGGTTTTAGATATTTTTGCCCATCATGAATCAAATGATTTAACAGACCTATTCCTTCATATGGATTGTCGTCGATACTTTCTTCACGTGGAACGTAAGGTGGATTGCAAATTAACAAATCAAACTTTTTTTTCTGGATTAGTTTTAATCCATCTCCGATAAAAAATTTCGCTCTTTTGTCTTCAATGTTGTCTTTTGCAGATTTTATTGCATATTGGTTAAGGTCATTAATAACAATTGATTTTATTTTCCCTTTGCTTAAAACAAACTTGCTCAAGAATCCTGAACCACAGCCGATTTCGGCGACGTCGTCAAAACTTCTTTTTTCCAAAACTTTTTTTAAACATTTTGCAAAAAGTAAAGTATCAATCGACGGACACCAAACTCCGCGATGTGTATTGTCCCATAACGTGCTGACCCCCGCATATTCAACAATCCTTGGCTTTTCGGCATAAAGAGAAAAAAGAGTATCTCTTAAAGTAGGATTTAATTTTGAGATTCTATAATTATCCGTCAGTAAAACTGGGTTTGAAAAAGAGTACACAAAAACTTTTTTGTTTAATGGAAAGAATAAAACTCTTTTTCCATTTTGCCGGTCAAAGCCCATAATTCCCGCAAGCTCGTCGCCGTTGGCAAAAATTTCTTCCTTTTTTAAATCATCGGAAAATTTGATTATCATTGAAAATTAAGAGGAAAGGATTTTATTAATTTATTTACTCTTAGGTGCGTCTTGAAGTATATACTTTGCAAGAAGACAAGGGTCTACTGCAGAGCCTAGTTCATTATCATAACCTGATACAAACCAAATGTGATAACCACTCATACCATTGGCACTAGCCCTTAGTCTTCCAACTTGTGTTTCTGAAGGAACAATTAAAGCATTTTCTCTTCTACCAATGATATCATTGGTACCAATCTTAGGTTCCTTTCCATTAACTTTTTCCTTTTGAATTAATCCAATTCTTTGCTCATAAATTGGGTTCATTGAAGCTTTTGAATAAAGATTATTTATTTCGTCAGCATTGAAATTAGGATTACAAGAATAAGCCACAACGGAAACATAAGAAATACTTCCATCTAAAGTTGGAACTCTTGCAGATGTTCCACCCATTTTTCCTTTCAAAACTGGAAGAACTAATCCCGTCGCTTTTGCAGCACCAGTTGAGTGTAGAACAATTTGTCCAATTGACTCAAGAACCTGTTGCGAACCAGTAGCAGCATGAACAGTAACCATTCTTACATCATCAATGTCAAAACCATTGTCAAGTAAAACTTTAAGCGGACCGGCGATTGATTTTGTTGTACAAGAAGCATTTGAAATAATTCTATGTTTGGCTGGGTCATAAAGTTGACTGTTACACCCAAATATCATAGAAATATCTGCCGTCTTTGCAGGGTAGGTTTCAATAACTCTTTTAACACCATATTTCAAAAATTCTCTCCCACCATTATCTTCGGGTTTGGGATTATCTTTTTTTGGGTCCCCGTAAAATCCAGAACATTCCATCACTACATCAATTCCTAAATCTTCGAAAGGAATTTTTGATAAATCTGTTTCTTTATAAAATCTTATTGGTTTGGAATTAATAGATAATTCTTTGTCACCAATTTTTCTAATAGCCCAGTTGTAAAGTCCATGAACCGAATCGTTTTCATTATAAACCCCAGTAGTATAGTCAATTCCTTTAGAGTCATTCATTGCAACAACTTCCAAACCCCTTAATAAAGGATTGGAGAAAAATTCATGTGTTACGCCAGTTCCTATTCTTCCGCTCGCGCCGTTAATAAATATTCTTTTTGGTTCCATGTTTCTTTTTGGTTATTAGATGTTTTTAAACTTTATGGTAGAATAGCTACTACAAAATCAGAACAAATTAAAAAAGTATAAAAACCCAAAAAATTGAAATTGGAGATGGTAAACAAAACAGAAATCGGAGCATATTATTTTCCTGGTTGGGGAAGAGAATATAATGAATGGGGTATTGTGAAATTTGCGAAACCTTATTTTGAAGGGCACTACCAGCAAAAAGTTCCATTAGAAGGTTATTACGACGACAATAATCCTGAAACAATAAGAAGACAAATAAAAAATGCTTCTGAAAATGGGGTTGATGCATTTATTTTTGATTGGTATTGGAAAAATGGAAAAATGGAATTGAGAAAACCACTTGATTTATTCTTACAAAATTCAGGAGATATGAAATTTGCAGTTATGTGGCCATGGAAAAAATCAAAGAAAAATTTGCCAGTTTCACCAGGAGAAATTTGGGCAAGTGAAAATGAAAGATGGGTTGAAACGAGTCCACAAGACTTTACAAATTTAATGAAATTTTGCAACGAAAATTATTTCTCAAGAGAAAATTACTGGAAAGTTGAGGGACGCCCATATTTTGTAATGTATTTTGTTGAAGGTTTTTCCAACATGCTGGGAAAAGAAAAGTTGAAAGAAATAATTTTGGAAGGAAAAGAATTTTTTAGAAATAGAAAATTAGCCGAACCATATATTGTTGGAGTTATGACTTCTGCTATTTTGAATTCAGCCCCTCGAGATTTTGGCTTCGACGCTTTAACAGGATATAATCTTTTACCAGATTTTACTAAAGAAATGAAAGACATGGGTGTGGTTCTTCAAGATTATGAAACACTTGCGAATCAGAGAGTCTTGGACTGGAGAAAACTTTCTAATCTTTCTCAATTACCTTTTTCTCCATCGATTTCTGTTGGGTGGGACGCAACTCCCAGAGGCATAAGGGTAAAAGAATTGTCAACAAAATTAGGATTTCCCTGGTCTCCAATTGTTATTAATGGTTCTCCTAAAAAATTTGCTGAATTTTTGGAACAAGGAGTAAGTTTCGCAAATGAATCAACAGGGAGAGTTCATATTTGTGCGTGGAATGAATGGAGTGAAGGTGCTTATTTAGAACCAGATAAAAAACATGGTTTCGCATATTTAGATGCAATAAGAAAATTAAGGAGATAATTTTTTAGAGATATAACCTATTTTTCCTAATATAATCTTCAACTTTTTGAGGGATTAAATTTGAAACTGAATCTCCATTTTGTAAACGAGATCTAACTTCGGTTGAGGAAATTTTACCGACTATATCTTGGATAAATTTATATTTCATTCCGTCAATTTCTTTCATTGGAAATCCTTGACGAGAGAAAATGAAAAATTCAACTTCCTTGAATAATTCTTTGTAATTAAACCATTTATCTATGCTTTCAAGAATGTCTGTTCCGATAATAAAATAAAATTCATCTTTTGGATTTTGCTTTTTTAATTCCATCACAGTAGAATAAGAATAACTTTTTCCGTGAGTTTTATTTTCTATGTCTGAAATTTTAACATAAGGAATTTTTTCAGTTGCAAGTGTTAGCATTTCAAATCTGTTTTTGAAAGGGGCAAGCTCTTTTTCAAACGGATGATCTTTGCATGGAATAATCCAGACTTCATCGACGAGCTTTTTTTCAAGAACCGAATTTATTACTTTTAGATGATCATTATGTGGTGGATTAAAACTTCCCCCGAATAAAGCGATTTTCATTTTTTACTCCAAATTTTTATTTGCTCTGCCAAGTTTTCTAAGGAATAAACTATTTTTATATTTGGTCTAATTAAACAAATTTGAATTTCCACATCAACTTTTCTTTGATAATTTTGATCAATCCCAATAAACAAAGGTTTTTTATCAATGCTCTGTTTTCCAAGTTCGAATAAAGTTATTGGGCAGAGAGTTTCAGGAGGAAACCAAAAAGAAACTGCAGAAGTTTTTGATAAATGATTATATTCCCATTCAATTTGTTCTTTTATAATATCTAGTCTGTCTATAGGAAAAAACTTTCTTCGAGGGTTTAAAATTGTCAAATTAGTATCATGAAGCGATTTTATCAACGCTGATTGCCAATTGTAGCAGTTGGAAATTCCTCCAGCTAAAAATAAAGATTTTTCATTTCCTTTGTAAATTTCAGGACATTCAATATATCTCATACTAAAAAACCACCACCTTTAATGGATTCTTGCTTAGCTTTATTTCAAGGATTGAATCTCTTGGGAAATTATAGTTAATTGTGTCAAGAGCGATTTTTCCTTCATGATGTTTGTAAATTATTTTTAAGTCAGTTCCTTTTCCATAATTAATATTTCCTGCATTTGGTAAAACAGTAATAAAACTAAATAAGTCACTTTGCCTCGAGTAAGTAGAAAATGCTTTACCCCAAGCAGAAGAACCATTTCCAGTCACAACAATCAATCCAGAATTTTTATGAAAATCTTTTTGGGTCATTCCGTTTTCATCAGTAAACTCAAGCTCATACACTGCCATCTTTGAAAAGTTTAATTCATATTTTCCTTCTCCGATACAAACATCATTTAATGCTCTTCCAACAAATTTTCCGTCGAGAAAAATATCCTGCCTTGTCCATTTTTCTACAGAACAATTTCCTGCCAGAACTTTTTCTAGAGAAGATTTAACGTCTGAAGCACAAAGCGCACCAACACTTTTTGAATCAAGTTTCAAGTTTAATTGAGGAACATCTAAATTATATGCTGCTGTTGCAATAACAGTTCCATCGCCACCTGCAGAAATTACTAAATCATAATCTGAAACGATTTTATTAGGAAGCTCTTTTCTTGTTAAAATTTTGTAATCTTTTTTATTTGAATCAAGAATTTTTTTAATCAAACATAAATTTTTTTCTTGCTCTAAATCAGCTTCGACAACTTCTGGACTTTTGTTTTTTCCGTCATAGTAAAATTCCTGTGCAGACATTTTTTTTACGATTAATATTTTGTTTATCATTTTATTTCTGGAATAATTTACCCACGAGTTCCTTCGCTTTATTAAACCTTTCATTGTAATTTCC
>JAGVXJ010000040.1:4042-5742 GCA_018303895.1 Candidatus Pacearchaeota archaeon | reverse complement strand
GAAAAATAATAATTTACGTTCTTAACAAAGCAGATTTAATCGACAAAAAAAACATCCCGAAAGAAACGCTGAAAAGTGTTACTCCATATGTTTTCGTTTCATCAAAAGAACGTGATGGAATAAATCAATTAAGAACAAGAATTAAAATAGACGCAAAAAAAGTTCCGAAAAAAGTAAAAAAATTTGAAGATGGAACTTTCGAAGACAGAATAAAAGTGGGAGTATTAGGTTATCCAAACACTGGAAAAAGTTCGTTGATAAATGTTTTAACTGGAAAAAGTGCAGCAGGTGTTGGTAGCGACGCTGGTTTCACACACGGAGTCCAAAAAATAAAATTATCTTCAAATATTATTTTGATTGACAGCCCAGGGGTTATACCAAATAGCGAATATCATAACAGCGAAACTGAAAAAATTGCGCAACACACAAAATTGAATGCCCGAGCATATAGCCAAGTAAGAAATCCAGAAAATGTAATTTTGTTAATAATGAGAGATTATCCTGAACTACTCGAAAAACATTATGAAATTCAGGCAAACGGCGACGTAGATTTATTTCTTGATGAGCTCGGAAAAAAGAAAGGTTTCATGAAAAAAGGTGGAGAACCAAACACAGATATGGCTGCGAGGTCAGTAATCAAAGATTGGCAAACCGGAAAAATAAAAATGTAATTATTTTCCAAAAATATAAATTCTTATAAACTTCAGAAAATTAAAGTTATTATGTCTCAAGAAAACCCAAAAAAAAGAACAAAAGAAAAAGTTTAATTTGTTTTCATCATGTAGGAAATTTTGAGGATTCAATTTTGCCATTGGAAAGACTAAAAATAATTCAACATACTGGACTATTAATTGTACTAGACAAAAATTATTCTGGAAGAAGAATCAATCAAGACAGTTCAATAATTTACAGAATAAAAAACAATTCTTCAGGAAGAATAACCGAAATTCCAGAAAAAGAATCAAAACTTATCGACGATTATTTAGATAGTTTAGATTAAAATAAGAATGATTTAAGACACAAATAGTTTTAAACCCAAAAAATAGATATTTGTTATGAATAGAGCTTTAGAATTAAAATTTAGAGATGTAGAAGAAAAAGAACAAGAAAAATTAAAAGCAACGTTGAGTGATTTAGTTATAACTGCTAATGCCTTACTGGAAATTAAAAAAATAGGAAATGCAATCCATGTTAGTCCAGACACTTTTGGATTGCCACAATATAATTTTAATCCAAATGCAAATCAAAGACTAATTGTGTACAACTCTTACGGATTAATTTTAGAATCAAATGATCAAATTTTTTGGTTTCACGATAAACCACTTAAAAATTAAATCTTCTTCATCATATAAATTTTTTCTTTATCCAATTTATATCCTAACTTTCTATAATATTCTCTAACACCGACGCCAGAAATAATTTTTAGCTCTTTAATCTTATTTTTTTTGATAATTTTTTCTGCTTCTGACAAAAGCCATTTTCCCAAACCCTTGTGTTGCACTGAAAGTGAAGACTCATCTCCAAGTTCCAAAGCCTGTCCATAAACATGAAGCTCACGAATTATTGCTTGTTTTTCTACAGACACGAAGCGTCGACGGGTGGAAGAATAACTTCGCGAAAAATTTTGCGCCGAAGGCGCAAATGGGTGGGCGAGTAATTTCGCGAGGGTAATTGGGGTGGTGGTCGGGGTTTGTGGATGG
>JAGVXJ010000040.1:0-3980 GCA_018303895.1 Candidatus Pacearchaeota archaeon | reverse complement strand
AATCCCGCGCGAAGCAAATTATCCTCTGAATTAAAAATCCTTAATCTCAACAACCCAAACAAAATATCCTTTCTGTTAACAATTTCTAAAAAATATTCTTCTCCATCGCTGGCTTTGTATTTTGTAATTTTCAGTTTCAATTTCGTATCCAAACTTTTATCATTAAATCCAATTTCTCGATAACGAATTTCATTTATTTTCATGTTAGTTCTTCTTAATGTTTCTTCAATGTCTTTTCTTACATCGAGCTTGATAATTTCGCTGTCCATTTTCTCTTTTGGAATTTCACGCATAACTCTCATAATCCTGCAATATCTCGGAATAATTTTCATCATCTCAATAAGAACTTTTTTTGTCTGTTCAGTTGTGTACGGAACATAATTAATTTTAGAATGAATTTTTGCGAGTGGAGAATCTTTAACAACCTGACACGGATAGATTTTAACTTGGTCA
This sequence comes from Candidatus Pacearchaeota archaeon, assembly GCA_018303895.1. Lineage (GTDB taxonomy): Archaea > Nanobdellota > Nanobdellia > Pacearchaeales > GW2011-AR1 > CABMGN01. The sequence continues at coordinate 3,527 of JAGVXJ010000040.1, read as the reverse complement.
GGCTTGAACCTTTCGTCGCTAAAAACCATTTTAAATTTTTCAATATCTTTTTTCAGATTACTAAACGGGAGCCCAGGCATAATATGATAACCTACTTTAAACCCCGCATTCTTAAGTTTCCTCGTCGCTAAAACAACATCCTGAATCGTATGCCCACGATTAACTTTTTTGTAAATTTCATCATCCAATATCTGAACACCCAGCTCAACTCTCGTTGCACCAAACTTCAACATTCTTTTTATTTCCTCATCTGAACAAGCGTCTGGCCGATTTTCAATACACAAAGCAACACACCGATGTTCTGCCTTTTCATTTAATTTTTTCGCTTTCTCAAAATTTTCAGAATCAAATCCGTTCAAAGCATCAAAACATCTTTTCACAAACCAATTTTGATATTTTAGTTCATACTCTAAAAAAGTTCCACCAATAATAATTATTTCAATTTTCTCCGTCGGATGCCCCATTCTTGTTAAAACACCAAGACGATTCATGACTTGAGCATAAGGATCAAATTTCAACGCCAAAGCACGCATAATTGCCGGACTTTTGTCAGTATAACTCTGCGGAACAAAATCCCCGCCAGGGCAGTAAAGACAAGTTCCGTGCTTGCATTTTTTCGGTTTCAAAACCAGAGTTAGCGGCGTTACTCCCGAAACACTTCGTACTGGTTTTCGTACCATTATTTTATCGGACAATTCTGATTTCATATTAAATTTTTACTTTAGAGAATTTTGAATAATTCCGGTTTTTTTAGAAGAATTTTCAAAATTCTCTTTATGGGAAGTTTGTAATTTTCGTGGAAAATCCGTTTTTGCAAACTTCACTTTAATCGCTTTCCTATTCTTAAATTTTAGAATTTCTTTGTATCCTGCTTTTCTCGCTAAATCATAAGCTTCCAACAACCCAGCATCAATTCTTTCTTTCCAATGTGCATCTGCACCAATAGTAATTGGAATATTTCTTTTATGCGCTTCTTCCAAAATCCAAAAACTTGGAAACATTGCTTTGCATCGGTAAATTATTCCGCTGGTATTAATCTCAATACACAGATTATTTTTCTTAATTTCATCGAGAGTTTTAAGAACCTCTTCTCGATAAAAGTTATCTTGCTCATCAAAAAAGGAACTATCTACGTTGAAATTTTTAATCAAATCAAAATGAGCAAGGCAATCAAATAATTTGGATTTAGCCAATAGTCTTACTTGGTGATAATATTCATGAACTATTTTTTTAATTCCTAATTTTTTAACTTTTTCAGAAAAAACTTCGGGGGCATAATTAACCCCAAAATATTCTGTACCGTCGTTAAGCAGATGAACTGAACCGAGAATAAAATCAAAATTATGTTCAGATATTTGTTTCTTAAAAATTTCCTGATGTTCTTCTGTCCAGTCAATTTCTATACCAAGCGAAATATCTAATTTTCCCTTAAATTTTTTTTGCGCTTCTTTTATTTCGTTCAGATGACTTTCTGAAAGTGGTTTGCTAAAAGGCACGGCATAAATTCGATGATTATGATCAGTAAAACAAATAAAATTTAATCCTCGTTTCAACGCTTCTTCTGCCATCTCAAGAGGAGTATGTTTTCCGTCAGAAGCAAGAGTATGCATATGATGATTAATTAATTCCATATAAACTAAACAAGATAAATCCTTTTAAATATAATCTATGAAGATAAGTTATGATAAGACAGAAAATTTCTTTGTTGATGAAAGTATTATCTTACCACTTTTATGCCAATTACCCAGGAGAATTTGTAGACAGAGAAATTCCGCTCGAACTTGAAAGATTTGAATGGTCTAGACAGACATCAGAAATACAATCAAATAAAGAAAGAGATTCAAGAGAAATAGCAAGGAGATATGCCGAATTAGGTGACGAAAAAAGAAGTGAAAAATATTTAAGTTTATCTGAATGGCATAAGATGCTAAGTAAAGAACATCAAGTAGAAAGTGAAAAGTATAGAAAAACAGCTGAAGAACAAAGGCAGAGATTGAAAATAGACTTCGTTGATTTCGAATCTTTTAGAGGATAGATTTCGAAGAGTTATCTTTAAAACCCTTTCATTCTATAAGAAAACATGGAAGACCAAAAAGCCGTTTGGGACAATATCGCTGAAGAATGGAATGAGTTTAAATCAGGAAAACCGTCGGAGAATGTTGTTGAATTTTTAAAAACACAAAAAGGAAAAATTTTGGATTTAGGGAGTGGAAGTGGAAGGCATCTTTGTAAATTTAAAGAAGATATTGAATTAAAAACAAGAACAAAAGAACAAAAAAGAAAATATTATCTTGTGGATTTCTCAAGTGAGATGTTAAAAATAGCAGAGAAAAAGGCAAAGAAAAATAAAATTCCAGCTGAATTTGTCGTTGCTGATTTGTGGAAACTTCCATTTGAAGATAATTTTTTTGATTCTGCAATTTGTGTTTCTGCTTTGCATTGTGTTGAAAAAAAATATCACAAAAAATCAGTTGAAGAACTTTACCGAGTTTTAAAACCAAAAGCAAAAGCATATGTCGGTGTCTGGAATAAAAATTCAAAGAGATTCAAGAATGCAGGAAAAGAAAAAATGGTTGCCTGGCGAGATAAAGGAAAAAGATATTACTATTTATTCGACGAGGACGAAGTTCATGATTTATTCAAGAAAGCAGGATTCAAAATTCTCGAAAGCATGAATTCAGAAATGATGATTAATTTTATAATTCAAAAGCAAGAATAATCTAGAAATTTTTGTTTTACTAATTCTTTGGGAATTCAAACAAATAAAGGGTGGGTCTCGAACGAAGTGAGAAATTAGTGGGCATTTGAAACAAAAATTTCGTGATAATTTTGTTGTTAAGAAAAAATTCTGTAACTACTATTAAAATACAAATCTACCGGAACATTTATAAACCATTATTCTCTAAAAAAGTTATGTTATCAGATTTAATAGAAGCACTTGAAAAATTGGACTTAGCAAGAGATTTAGACTTAACTAGGATACATCAAGCTCCGAGTGAAGGTTCTGGAATAGTTTTCAATGCAGAAGTTAGAATAGCTTATGCTGGTGGAAATAAGAAATTAATTAGTACTATTATGGGCACACTCAGAAGAATGGCAGTTATGGGATATTCAATCAAAAGAAATACTCCAGTCATGGGTGATTTCAAATATGTAAAGTATATTTGTGTTCTACCTAATTCTACAGGACCCATTATAGGTGAAAAACCATTAGAAGATTAAGACTTCTAAAATTATTTTTTATTCCCTTTTACCATTTTCACCATATCAAAAAAAGATTTCTTTATGCGAAGCAACTGTGTTGGCAAGCATCCATGAAAAGTTTTTTTACTTTTTTCCTTTTACCATTTTCACCATATCAAAAAAACTTTTCTTCTCAAACAATTCAATTTTCTTTTCAGGAAGTCCTATATGAATTTTCAAAATTCCCATTCCAGAAATAAAGCAAGTACAAACCAAGTATGTCTTTTTTTCTAACGACTGAATTGAAATAATTATTTTCTGAAGTTTGTTGCTCAACTTTTCTT